>NZ_JBALNX010000021.1:37017-56285 GCF_036962035.1 Bacillus sp. JJ1773 | reverse complement strand
ATATATAATATGGTAGATTAAATTAACCGATATTCAATACATTATAAAAAATCATTTAACATGCTAAAACCGGAAGGAATTCTTATGACAAAAGCAATTTCTCTTTATACGAACGACACCCCTTTATTTGCGTTGAAGGAAGTAGAACAACGAGTTGTACTAAATTATGCTTCAATCCAAGCTAACTCCAATAAATTTTATATTATAGAATTTCAGGAAGGGGTAGGAGAATACTCTTACCGCATTTATACTGAATACGGACGGATGGGAAATTCTCCAAGAAATCAAGAGAGATATTTTCTAACTCGCTTAGAAGCTAAGAATGCATTTGAAAAGATTCTTTCTTCTAAACGGAAAAAAGGGTATGAATTAATTGTGATAGATGAAGAATGGGACGAATCTTCTCTCATACCAATCAGAGCTCCCTTTCAAAGAAAAACAACTCACCCGATTTCCCAATCCCTCATTTTTTCTATTCGTACCCAATTGGGGAAACTTTCAGAGATTCAGCTTTATAGAGGGATTCAAATACTAACTGAAATTGAAGAGAAGATACATAATGGCAACACAGATGTTATTCATCTGTCCAATCAATTTTATTCTGTTATTCCTGTTGTGTTTGGAAATCAAATAGGCAAAATCCATCTATTGGATAATTCCAAGAAGGTACAAGCAAAAAAAGAATGGTTGAATCAAATGATCTCCGCTTCACATTATGAATATTGAGTGAAGAAACAAAGAATTCTTTTTAGACTATCTTAATATTTTGAGATAAGCTGAGATGCACCTCATATCCAGATTATATGTGGCAACACATGGGGAATTGGTAATTTTTTCTCAAAATTTAATGCTACTGCCTATCCTAGATCAGCCACTTTCCTTCGACTTTCTCCTATTCAACAGTAATTGTGTCTTTATAATCCATATTTCAATTCTCCAATTCCAGAGATTCACTATAAATACGATTCTACCATTCCATAGTACACACTAGAATAATTCAATAATGAGTTTTGCATTAGATATTGTGCCTGTCACGCCTCGAAAAGTCTTATTCCATAGATGTTTCACAAGAATAATTTTGAGAATAAACAAAACAAAAAAAGCCCAACCATTAAGGGTTTGAGCCTCTTCTATCAACTAAAATAATCTTTGCAACCTCTTCACAATGAATTAGGTGGTGAAGGCAGATAATATAAATGTAATAGTGTTTTTCAAAGTCGATGATCAATTTATTAATGAGAAAAAATATCTTTTTGTTAAATTTGCACTTCGTACTCGTTTCGAGACAACTAAATATTCATTTTCCAACTTGATAAGGTCAGCCAGTTTTCCTTTTCCTTGGAAGCACGGGGACGGTTCTTCTGCTTCTTTTTTGGAGGTATGAGCCTCTATTTTTAGGTTTTTCCAAACCTATTTTGGCACGCGTAAACTTTTATCGGACACTATAACACACATTTGTTTTTAGATTGTAAAAAAACGTACCCAGTGGAAGGGTACGCTTGAGACAAATTAGATCTGAATAATTTAAGATACATATGAGCAAATACTTTTTCGCGAATCTACTGAAAGCTTACCTTTACCGTTACTTCCAATCTAGTTGCCGGTTCTGTATTGGAAACATTTATTGGTAAAGTAAAGAGGTTACTAAATAAAGTGAATTCACCTGGTTTTTTCCAAGAATCAAAACTAAATTTATTAATCTTCCAGCTTATTTCAACTTCGTGCTCTTTATCTTCAGTATCGACTATGGTTACTTTATTAGGTAATCCGGCCATAAATTGTTCAAATGTAATATCTTTTGAAAAATAAAGTGGATCTAGTGGTTTAATTTCTTTTAGCGTAACATTTGTTTTGATTACGATTTTCACATAATTAGCTGTAGTGCCTCTATCAACTACAATTAATGGGTTGCTATCTTCATCATACAATGTTTCTTTATAGGAATCACCAAGTTGAATCTCATGCGTATACATTCCTTCAGGTGCATCAAAGTGGATTGTATATTCTCCTACTGGAATATCATTCATAACGTAACGTTCCGTGCCATTCCAAGGGGTACTTCCATCTCTATATTCTTTCCCTGTTACTTTATTCTTAAGATAGAATGATCCTTTAATATTTTCAAATGGTATTTTATTTGAAGTAGAAGTAGAATCTTTATATAGACTTATTTGTACTTTCCCTTTGACTATTGGCGCTGGTTCGTCTCTTACAATAGTTATTTCTTTAACAGTTGTGTTCCCAGCTCCGTCTTTAAGCATATACGTAAATACATTTTCACCAATTTCCAAGTTTACAGGCCATTCTAAAGTTTTGCTAATTTCAGAACTATAGTTACCTTCGTATTGCTGAATATGACTATCAAATTCATACAGTTCTAAATAACTGAACCTATCCTTCATGTTAATTTCGAGTTGGGCTGTATCTGAAGAAGCTTCTCTTTCTTTTACCACTATATTTAATTCTGGAGGTGTGGTATCAACATAGAACCTTCTTGCAATACTGCCACTTTTTCCTGATTGCGAAATAACATTTACACTAATAGCATGTGAATTATCTTCTAATGTAAGGAGTTTTCTGAATTTATATGCAGGTCCTTTATAAACAGCACTTCCATTGCTTTTTACTTCTGCATTTTCTTCATATACAACATCTGCTTCTTGATCTTGAATAAGGATTTTTTCAAGATATTTTACATTTGTTACATAACCTTCGAATAAAATTTCAGAATTCGCAAATGTTTCTAGTGATGTAGGTGAAGGCATATATATTGCTGGGAAGAAATAATTATTTGCTGCCTCCTTCTCTAGATATTGTATTTTTTCTAATAATGCCCCTAATAATTCTTCGCCTGAAATATGAGCATTTGGATCCTTTTCTTTCACTTTTGCCACCTTGGTCATGGCAGCTAATACTGCTTCCTTATCTTTTATTCTTATATCTTCAAATGATGGTAAAGATTTTATGACTCCTTCTGCCTCTTGAATCAATTCAAGTAAAAATAAATCTTTTATTCTATTTTCTAATTCCTCTAATTTTTTCAAGTTGGTCACTAATTCTTTTTCTTCAGGTGTCAATGCATCATAATATTTTCTTGCTGCTTCTACCATATCTTTATCATCTAATGCTAATTCAACAACATTTGGCAGCTCATCTATTAGTCTTATCGCCTCATTAACACGGCTCTTATCCATTACATACTTTATTGTTTTTGCTAGTTTTACGATTTCATTTTTTCCGGTAAAGACCTTTATATCTATTTCAGATGATTTAAATATTGATTTTGTAAAAGATCCATTTTTGTCTAGGTTTACATGAAAGCCATTTACCTCTAAACTTACTTTCGTATTTCCTTTGTAACTATCTGGTACTTCTAAATCACCTATGATGTCTATTTTCTTACCCTCAGAGTCTATTATAGTTGGTTCCTTAACCCATTTAATATCATCTGCTTTTTGACCAAATACAACCGCACTACCCAAAAGCATGGATACCGCCACTAGAACAAATAGTATTTTCTTAATCATCCGATTTCAAATCCCCCTAACGTTTAGTGAATTCAATAATAAATATTTCTATACCCTCCCTCATTCCTATTTTCCGAATATTTTATCATCGTAATGCTTGTCTAAAATATATGATAAAATATTCCATTTTTCAATAGATTTAATAGTAGAAAGAGAGTTTTGAAAGGGGGAATTTCTCTGTCATCTTATTAAATTATATTAAGATACACTGCGAAAAATGTTGATTTTTGTATTGATAAAAAAGTCCCAAAAAAGTAATTTGAGGGGCTACTGCCTGTTTCTGGTGATCACAATACTTTCGCAGTAACCTTAATACCAATGTGGTCCTCAAGAAAGTGATCTAGTTGTTATATTCTTAAATACCCAAACATATCCATTAATAAAAAATAATGGGGGCCTGGTTTATTTGGGTTATAACCCCATATCATAAGTTCATTGACAATAGGTGCTGGAATTTCCATTGCGTTTCCATATCCCTTTTACATAGCTATGTTTTAGGCATTACGATCGGGTCCTTATTGCCGGACATTGATGAACATCGGTCTTTTATCTGACGAAGATCCTTTGGCATTACTTCTTATGTAAATGAAACAACTGGGTAACGTGGCATTGCACATAGCTTATTTGCTTGGGGGATCGTTTCTTTTTACTGTCTGCTATCCCCTACTCTGGAAAAGCTGTTATCAGGTTTTATTTTATTGGGAGGTGGTTGTGATGTAAAGAAATAGACAAGTTTTCACTGTCAAAGAAAAAAAATAGCGAAAAAAAGATGAAGGGAAGGAAAATTTAAGAAATGACAACAAAAAACGTACCCGTCCTGCCACATTTGATGGAGAAGGACCCTGTATTGGTGAATGAGTGGCTTCCTGTTTACAAAGCTACGGATTTGTTAGATCAACCTGAACAAGTAGAATTATTAGGGGAAAAAATCGTAATTGTAAGATTGGAAGGAAAAGTTGTTGCCTTCCGCGATCTGTGTATCCACAGGGGTGTTCCGCTTTCAATGGGAAAAGTGAAGGAGAATCGTCTCGTTTGCGCATATCACGGATGGGAATATAGTGCTTGCGGATCTTGTGTACGAATCCCTGCTCAAGAAGCCAAACAGAGCATCCCCAAAAAGGCAAAAGCGATCTCGTATCATTGTCAGGAAGCACTTGGACTTATCTGGATATGTCTTGGACAGCCCGCTAACCCTTTAGTGGACCATCCCATGTTCACTGATCACGATTACAAATCGGTCATATGTGGACCATATCCTATCGTTGCAGCAGCACCGCGCGTTGTGGAAAATTTCCTGGACGCTTCCCATTTCATGTTTGTACATGAAGGATTACTAGGTGACCCAAGTCATACAGTAATTAACGATTACCATGTAAAGCGTATAGAAAATCGTCTAATATCCGAAGAAATTGTAGTTTATCAACCTGATCCCGATGGCCGAGGCACCCCCATTAACAGCAATTACACGTACGAAGTTCTTGCCCCACTAGTTGCCCGTCTCAACAAAATAGACAATGAAACACAACAGGTGTTTAGCATGGTATGGATTATTCAACCAACTAATGAAAAGCAAAGCATTGCCTATGCAATTGTCTCTCGTAATTATGACCTTCATCTACCTGATCATGTTTTTATTGATTTCCAAAATACTTTGCTTTTACAAGATAAAGCCATTATTGAAGCTCAAAAGCCGGAACTGTTGCCTCTAGACCTCCAAGCGGAGTTGCATCTGAAATCGGATAGAATGAGTATCGCCTATCGTAAATTATTGAATGAAATTGGTTTGACTTTTGGGACAGCGTAAAGAATAACAGGTACGAAAACATTGTTACGGAGCCGTCCCCCACGATTCAATTGGACTAAAATGAGTTCGTCTAAATATTATCAACGAAGGAGGATCTTATGTCGGGACAAACTCAAATAAATAATCCACATAATATGAAGCCTGTTGGCCGAGACTCTTGGTTGGAGCGCCGCTTTCGACTTTCGGAGCGAAATACGAATGTAAAAACAGAAATTTTAACTGGTATTACGACCTTCGTCACAATGGCTTATATCATTTTTGTCAACCCATCCATTTTAGCGGATGCGGGTATTCCATTGGAAGCTGCAGTAGCTGCCACTATTTACGCTAGTATCATTGGTACAATTTTATATGCCTTCTGGGCGAATCTTCCGATTGCGGTCGCCCCTGCAATGGGATTAAACGTCTTTTTCACTTATACGGTTGTCATAGGTGAAGGATTGTCTTGGCAAACAGCTTTAGGTGCCGTGTTTATTTCAGGTATCGCCTTTTTAATACTTACAATTACCGGCATCCGAAAAAAATTAATCACTGCCATTCCTCCCACCCTTCGTTCTGCCATTGGGGTTGGTATAGGGCTGATGATCGCATACATTGGGTTACAAGGATCAGGAATTATTATCGCAAATGAGGAAACATATGTTGCACTTGGCAATATCAAGTCAAGTGGACCACTGCTCGCGATAGTTGGGTTAATTATAGCAGCAGTGTTGACTGCTAAGCGGGTAAAGGGCGCCTTTTTGATCAGTATTATTGGTATTACTGCATTAGCGATGATATTTGGAGAGGCTCCAGTACCACAAGGGATTGGAGATATTGTCTCACTCTCTTTCCCAAGCCTGGCTGACACGTTCTTGCAAATGGATATTTTAGGAGCTCTAAGCTACGGTCTTTTTTCGATCATTTTTACCTTCACAATTGTCGAATTATTCGAAAACCTAGGAACACTGGTCGGTTTAGGGAAAGTTTCAGGATTAATGAAAAACGATGGAGATATTAAAAACATCAACAGGGCATTAACAGCGGATGCAGTTGCCACAATGGCCAGCGCATCTATGGGTTCCACTGCTACGTGTGCATACATCGAAAGTGCGGCTGGGATTGCCGAAGGAGGTAAAACCGGGTTAAATGCGCTGACTGTAGCGATCCTTTTCTTCGCTGCCCTCTTCTTCACGCCATTTGTCACACTCATACCAACTGTAGCAACTGCTCCCATCTTGATCATGGTTGGGGTTCTAATGTTGACAGAGGTGCAGTACATCAAATTTGATGACTATACAGAAATTGTACCTGCATTCCTTACGATGATTATGATGCCGTTAACTGTAAGCACAGCTGAAGGTTTGGCATTCGGCTTTGTCTCTTATACGATCTTGAAGCTCCTCACAGGGCGTGCCAAAGAGCTTCACTGGATGATGTACTTTATCACCATTGCATTCTTAATCCACTTCCTTGTGAAGTAAATTCTAAAATTTTGATACACTGATTGTTATTGAAGGCATATATTTACAAGAATGTATAAAAAGCGGGTCAGTCCCCCACTGCTTTATCACAGTAATTAACTGACCCGGAATATTTATTTTACATAGAAGCCAAGCCATTAAGGCTTTGAGCTTCTTCTATCAACTAAAATTATCTTTGCAACCTCTTCACAATGACTTAGGTGGTGATGGAAGATAATATAAATGTAGTAGTGTGTTTCAAAGTCGATGATGAATTTATTAATGAGAATATGTCTTTTTGTTAAATTTGTACTTCGGCACTCGTTTCGAGACAACTAAACATTCATTTGCCAACTTGATAAAGTCAGCCAGTTTTCCTTTTCCTTATAGTCAGGCATTATTTTTCCAACAAGGCGCCAGAAGGATCGGTCGTGATTCAGATGAACCATATGGCACATTTCGTGAACGACTACATAGTCAATGACCTCCCGAGGTGCCATTGCCAGTCTCCAATTAAATGTTAACTGCAGCTTTGAATCACAGGTTCCCCAAGTCGTTTTGCTATCCGAAATACGAATAGAACGTGGTTTTGTTTTGAAGTTGCTTTGATAAGTGGAAATGCTCTTTTCCACTAAAGCCTTACACTGCTGGTAATAAAATCGTTTCAATGCTTGTTTTATTTTTTCAGTGTCAGGCTCCTTTACATAAATATGGAGCTTACCATTTTCAAACACTACATTTTCTTGCGTAATATTAATATCTTGGAAGATCTGTATAGGATAATGGTTTCCTAAATAAAGAAAACTCTCTCCATAGTCATAGACCCTTTTCTGTGTTCCCAGCAGCCTATCCTTCATTTCGTTTAATTTTTGCTGTATTAGATCCCATTTTTCTTCTACTAATTGAATCACTCTATCATCAGGTGTCCCTTTCGGCGCCTGAACTTCAACATTTCCATAACTATCTATTGTCATTCCTATAGAGGTACGATTTTTGTACTTGATTTCCAAACGTATTGTCTCACCTAAGTATGTATGTATCATGTTATCCCCTGTATTTGATCGCCAATCCTTTTAAGAAATTCCTGGCATATTTATCTCCGCACTCCTTATAATTCTTATGTCCTTCTTTTCTTAATAAAGCGCCTAGTTCTCCTTTTGTAACGGTGATTCCTGCATTATCGAATATATCCAGCATATCCTCAGTCGTTAATGCTAATGCTATTTTTACTTTCTTTAACAGGAGATTATTAACATTTGCACTTTTATTTACAGACGGTTCTGGCGTAGCAGACTGCCCTGGTTTCGGCTCTTGCCTTCCTCTTTTATAAATAATAAAACCATTTAAAAATGAATCTAACATACTGTTATTACATTTGATTTGATCGTCATTTTCGTCATCATCTTCGTCTGATTTTGTGAGAATCTTTATTACTTCTGGCACCGTTACATCCACTCCCCCAAGTTTAAAGATCTCTGCCATTTCTTTATTTTTAATTTCCAGCGCGTATCTCAATCGGATTAATATATCGTTATTATCCACAATAGACCTCCATATTAAAAATAGTGTCAATCCTTTGTTCCGACAAAGGTACTGACCAATTGATAAATATCATACTACCTCATCGTAAATCTAATTTCAAAAAATAATAGGAAACTCCCATGGGTTAGTTGCCTACATTTAAAATTATCTTTACAACCGCCTCACAAATGCTCGTAGTGTATGTGCAACACATGACGGGTGGTGAAGGTTACAGGCTTTATATGTGCCTCGCTTGTTTTTATCGTATTTTGGTTGATCATTTACATCCGGTTTACTAAAAAATACGTTTTGATAGAACTACCATTCGATAAGTGAGGAAAAGAAGATTTTAGGGGATTCTGATTATCTAAAGTAAATGTTTTAATTAACACTAGAAGTTGACCCAATAAAAGAAGTTGCAGTAAAATACCGATAATACGATGAATATTAGAAGTATTGTTGAATGGTCAGGTAAAATGAAATCGGCCCTGTATAGTATTTTTAAAAACAAAAAAGCAGTTGGTATAGATTTTTCTATATCAACTGCTTTTCTATTATACCAACCCAACCCCGCGACCGCTTCACAATAGCCAGGCACTGTTCGCCATTAGTGAAGGGTGGGAAAAATGTGTCAGTCCCCTGTCATTCTTATTATCAATGGGCTAACGTCTAAATACGCATAAGTGCGCCATTAGGCCTTGGTAACTCTTGATTTGTTATCTGATTCATTTTACAAAAATGTTCAAAAAATTGTTGTCCCAGCTCTCGTTCCTTTGGGTCACTTTTCAATGAAACTATATCAAGCAAAATTTGAGCCATCCATAAATTATCAAAATAACGATATTTACCTGTATTCCATGTCATTTTGTGGGGGAATTTTTCATTTACATAATACTTCCAAAAAAGCATCTGATCCGATTCCTGTTCTGTAAGTTGGAGTCTGTATTTTGAATGAGCAGGAATATATCCATCTTCACAAAGCTTACCGATAAAATTTTCATTCACCATATAGACACCTAAGATACGTCTGTCTTTTTCAGGCATGCTTGGATCTATTGCCGTTAACAGGACAACGCTATTTTGGTGCAAGCGGATGGGTTTGTTTGGCTTCCCCTTGTTATTACCACTTTTTATTAAGCCTGAAAAAACCTTCCACTCCGAAAAAGAACTATTCTGTTCTTCTGTGTCACACCAAAATACCATTTGTGATTCGGGATGAAGTTTATGATTTTTCATCAATTTTTCATGTTCCAAACGAAGTTCCTGGTTTTTTTGTTGTAGCTTTTTTTCCTCTTCCTTCTTCCATTCTTCCTCCTTTCGTTCCATTTCCTTTTTTTGTATTATTTTTTCTAGTGAATTAGCAATACTTTTATCATGTAGTGTTAAGTGTTTCCCAAATACATCGGGGAAAACAAACTTTTTATTTTCCGATGCGAAATGTATTTCAATACTAGAATCATTATGATTAACTATACTCCCCATGCCAAAACGCTTGTGTGTAACTTTCTTATTGATTAGATTCATTATTCTAGTCCTCCTTGTAGAATAAAAACTCGGTTACTATTAGATAGTAAATTGATAATTTTATTCAACTAACTTCCTTTAAAGCTCACACGACTGTTTGATTTTCCTTCGGTTTAAAAAAGGATATTAAAAAAACGTATCCATAATTCTATCTGCAAAAAAACACAGCAGAATTCGGAATACGATTTAAAAAACAATTATAAGACTATTATAACATTTCTTGAAAATATTACAAACTTTCTTATTGACAACACATTTTATTGTGAGGTAAAATGAAATTTTATTCTCTGTACTTGCTTGAAATAGCTATGAAATAAAGGCCTCCCAAAAGTCGCGAAACTTCTAGAAGGCCCCTATAAATAACCACTTGTTATTACCGGTGATAAGTGGATTGATTCCACGATTAAACTCTTATCTAACCCTTATCCCTTATCGGGAACCTGCTTTTTCTTTTAAAACTATCTGCGATACTACCTCTACATGCATCGTTTGCGGAAACATATCCACCGGCTGCACTTCCACTGCCATATACCCGCCATCTTCCAATATCCGCAAGTCTCTTGCCAATGTCCCCGGATTACAGATTTACTCTAAATGTCGATCAACCCTGGTACTTCTCAATTAGTATGCCTTTCCTTTATTTTTAATAAAATGTCGATTGAACAAATGAATATCCTGTTAATTCCCACTAATACTACTATCAATATACGTTAATAAAATATAAGAGAGGTTAAACATATATGGAAAAGATTTTCTTCATTACAATACTAAAAGGTATTTTAATATATATTTTAGCATTATTTTTAACCCGAAAAATAGGCAGAAAACTTATATCAAAAATGGACTTTTTTGATTTTATTATGGGTGTTTCATTGGGTTCATTAGTCGCAAATGCTGTCATAGATAAGCATTTTGCTACACTATCAGCTACTACCGCATTGGTTTTATTTTCCGTATTAACTATATTTACCGGATACTTAAACATGAAAAGCTTCACATTTAGGAAGCTAATCAATTCTGAACCGGTAACTTTAATTGAAAATGGGACCATTGTGGATGAAAATATGAAGAAAATGAAATTGACCATAAATGAATTAAAGATGAAATTAAGAGAAAAAGATGCCTTTAACGTGGCAGACGTAGAATTCGCTATAATGGAAACAGATGGGAATTTTTCTGTGTTACCCAAATCAGATAAAAAACCACTTACTCCCTATCATATGAACATTCAAACAGCAAGTACAGGTCTTGAAAAGGATATAATCATTGATGGGAAGATAATGGAGGAAAACTTAACAAGTGCTGGATTAGATAAAGACTGGCTAACATCTGCACTGACTAAGCAAAATATCAAAGATTATTCAGAGGTTTTTTATGCTGGATTAGATAATACTAAAAAACTGTATATTTCTAAAAAAAGCAGTACCAATAAAGAAACTCATGGGAAATATGGCATTGAATGATTTTATTAGCTTAATAAGGATTTAGATGCACTCACTTATAAAACTTTTTTGTCCTTTTCAGCGTACTTTTGCTTGCCCCAATTCCCTCAATTTTTTTGCAAGAATGTGTTTCCAATCTTCATTGCTTTCACCAAGGAACAGTTGCGGTTATTTAGCAGCTGATTTTAGGGGATTCTTGATGAAAGGGTTTATGGCTATGCTTCTCCAGCCAAGGCCACCATCAGAAGCTGTTCATTTCCGTATTAATCCTAAGCAAGGCACATGCCTTTACTTTAAATAAATAGGCTGCCTCTAAAGAGTTGCATTGAGACAACCTACATTTACAAATTAGCAAAAACCTCATTTACTTATGATATAGCTCATCTTGCTTTATGTTCATTTAATTTACATTCTGTCCCAATCCCAAAAGAACCTAAAACCATTAGGCTTCTGGTTCTTTTTTCATAACTAATTTAGCAACCGCCTCACAATGCATCGTCTGCGGAAACATATCCACCGGCTGCACTTCCACTGTCTTATACCCGCCATCCTCCAGTATCCGCAAATCTCTCGCCAACGTCCCCGGATTGCAGCTGACATAAACGACTTTCTTCGGCCTCATTTCAATAATTGTGTTCAAAAGTGCTTCATCGCAGCCCTTTCGTGGAGGATCAACGACTAACACATCTGCAGAATTGCCCTGCTCATACCATTTAGGTATCACCACTTCCGCTTCCCCAACAGCAAACTCTGCATTAGTAATCCCATTGAGTTCCGCATTCCGCTTTGCATCCTCAATTGCTTCCGGCACAATTTCGACACCGAAAACCTTCTTAGCCTTTTGAGCAAGGAATAAAGAAATGGTTCCGATCCCACAATAAGCGTCAATCACGTTTTCTTCACCGCTTAAATCTGCGTATTGCAACGCTTTATCATATAGAACCTTTGTCTGCTCTGGGTTGACTTGATAAAAGGAACGGGCAGAGATTGCAAATTTAATATCTCCGATGAAATCATAGATGACTTCCTCACCCCAAAGAACCTTGGTATGGTCACCAAAGATGACATTCGTTTTCTTTGAGTTGACGTTGTGAACAATGGATTTGATGCCTTTTATTCGTGAAGCAATTTCCTCTACAATCTTATTTTTATTCGGAAGGTCATTCGTTCTGGTAATGAGCACAACCATTACTTCTCCAGTTACGAGACCGTGTCGGGCCATAATATGGCGTAGATCTCCTTTATGCTTGCCCTCATTGTATGCACGAACACCGTAACGACTGCAGATATCAATTACAGTCTGAACAACTTCATCATTTTTTTCCTGCTGAATGATGCATTCTTTCATATCAATAATTTGATGGGTACGCTGCTGATAAAAGCCGCCGATGAGGCCTCCCTCTTGCTCGCCAACCGGAACCTGGGCCTTATTGCGATAGCGCCAAGGCTCTTTCATGCCTAAGACAGGGTGAACCTTAACATTTTCGAGTTTTCCAATCCGCTCTAGCACGTCCCTAACTTGCTTTTCCTTCGCTTTCAGCTGCCCTTCATAGCTTAAGTGTTGAAGCTGGCATCCGCCGCATTCTTTGTAAATAGGGCATGCCGCCTCAACCCGATATGGGCTTTTTTCATACATTTCAACAATCCGGCCGAATCCATAGCCTTTATTCACCTTAATTACTTTAACTTTTGCCTTTTCACCGGGAAGCCCGTTCGGAATAAATAACGGATAGCCCTCAACCTTAGCTACCCCAGCCCCATCATGAGTTAAATCTTCAAAAATCACATCTATATAATCGTTTTTTTGTACTGGTAATGTTTTGCTCATTCGTTTCTTCCTTTTTTTCAGCATTAATAAGGGAAATTGTATCATATTATTGGGGGAATACGAAATACTGATGAATCTTTTGTGTTAGAAACAAAAGAGGATACTGTTATTAGTTTTTTGAGGGACATTAGCAAACGAAGAAAATTAGGTAAGAAATTAACCGGAGTATTCACCTGGGAATTTAATGTTCAATATAACAATGTCAGAGCCATGAAACTCATTATAAATACAAAACTTCCTGACAATAACTCTAGAGATACCAATGAATCTTCCAAATTCCTCAGTATATGATTTAGATAGGATAGGGTTTAATAACATGTCTTCAATTTCTAGTACGAGGTTTATTAAAAAATCTTGGGTTTCTTCCGGTGTAAAATGAATACTTTGAAGGGTAAAAAGTTTTTATAGATAGGTTCTGGCCATATGACTCTTCTTTTATTTCTCATCATTAAAGTCCGTTTCTTTTATCCTGTTTATTAATTCTTTGGATGTCATAAACCTTTGATGAAGATAGGCATCTCGACTCTTCTCAAACTTTTCCGCCAATGTGGGATCAGCAATTACCTCTTCGTTTATAGATATTTCATTTTCTGTCTGTAAGATAATCTTGAATTTCCCCTTTCCAGGGACAAAGATTTCACTTTCACTGTGGTTTTGATTCATTTGATTCAT
The DNA here is from genome assembly GCF_036962035.1 of Bacillus sp. JJ1773. NCBI lineage: Bacteria > Bacillati > Bacillota > Bacilli > Caryophanales > Bacillaceae > Bacillus > Bacillus sp. JJ1773. The sequence continues at coordinate 42,525 of NZ_JBALNX010000021.1, read as the reverse complement.
CTTTTCGATCAGTTCGTTCACAATCCTTTCACTAATATTCATGTTTAACATCACCCCTTTTATAAAATTCTCTTATAGTTTTTCACATTTCATATGCTAAGTATGCAAAAAGCCCGCCCCAATCGGAACGAGCTTCTCTTTCTTATAAGGAACTTGCCCAATCCCTCGGGCGGTCCTCGTCACGGATTTGATCAATCGGTACAAAGACTTCTAAATGGCGATAAAGATTCACAAATTCAGCTGGCAGCAATCCGCCGAATTCGCCATCAAGGTTTAGCTGCAGTTTTTCGCTTGACTGCACTTTGATCCGGTTAGCCTGCGTATAAATAACTTGCGGATCATTGATATGCTCACCGCGGACTGCCAATGTAGCAATTCGGATAAAATCAGCTAGGTTTGTCTTTTTCAAAATTAATAAGGAAAACAAACCGTCATTAATCGATGAATCTGGAGCGAGCTTTTCAAATCCACCGACTGAATTGGTTAACCCAACAAGGAAAAGCATCGCCTCTCCTTCAAATAGCTTCCCATCATACTCGATACTCACTTCCGTTGATCGAATGGATGGAAGCATTTCAATCCCTTTTAAATAATAGGCGAGCTGCCCAAGCATCGTTTTCAGCTTGCTTGGCACTTCATAAGTAAGCTCTGTCAGCCTGCCACCGCCGGCAATATTAATAAAATACTTATCATTAATCCGTCCAATGTCGACAGGGATCCTATCACCTTTAACGATGATATCTGCTGCCGCTTCAATATCCCTCGGAATATGCAGAGCCCTTGCAAAATCATTAGTCGTACCTACTGGAATGATTCCGAGCTTCGGCCGGTAAGCTTGTTCTGCCAGTCCGTTGACAACCTCATTAATCGTACCGTCTCCCCCTGCAGCCACGACAAGGTCATATTTACGTTCGACAGCCATTCGTGCAGCCTTTGTTGCATCTCCTGGTCCTGTTGTCGCATGGCAAGATGTCTCATAACCTGCTGTTTCCAGCTTTTGTAATACTTCCGCCAAATGTTTTTTAAAAATTTCCCGACCGGAAGTTGGATTATAAATAATTCTTGCTCTTTTCATACCCATCATCCTATTAATAAACTTTAAGTTACATCATCCGTTTTCTCATTCAGTTAACATCATATCTAAAAGGCAACAACATATCAATTTTTTACCTAAACCGAAGACAGAACTAAACACATAAAGTGAAACTTCAATCAGTGGGGTGGTTCAACGCTCAGTACATGCTAGTGCACACATCGCAACAGGACATCGCGTTCATATTCTGCCTCATCTCCCACTGATTGTTAGTTGAACCAATCGGGCCTTTACGGGCTGTTGAACCCCCACTTAGAAATTTTGCTTTACTCAACTTCTGAAGTGGGGGGTCTTACAGCCCGTTAATCTGCGATAAATCCATTATTCCCACAATACAAGCTTATTTATCCGGATCTCTACTACTAATAGATGCAGACCATTAGAAAAAGATACCCAGATTAACCGGGTACCGTATTTTCATCATAACGGCTACTCGACTGAATTTAAACTCACCTGATAACTATTTAATATCTGAAGCTTGTGGCTTCCTTCCCCTGTTTGGAACGTGGCTTGTTTTATGGCCGCATCTCCATATTCATTTTGCTTCGCTTCTTTTGTAATATTCCATTTTTCCAGGTCACCCTGAATTTCCTTTACACCCGTGGCAGTGATTTTGACATCACTGGAGTTCTGAATTTGTAAGGAAAGATGAGATGCGCGGTCAACAGCCCAATCACTCATAAGGGAACGCGGTTTAAGAGTAATAGAATTATCGTTTCCATTCACCTCAAGTTTTACGTTGTTAGGAATGAGAATAGTTGCAGATAAACTTGCAAATCTATCAAATGGCCCGGCAGCTTCACTTGGCAATCCCTTTAAGTTGACATAAAGGGTGTCCCCTTTTTCTTTAATGGACACATAATCCTCTGATTCGGATACTAATTCCTCATTTTTTCCTGAAAGAGCGCGGTATGTACCAAATATCGCCAATTCGCTCTCGGGCGTCCCCTCTATTGTAAAAGGGGAATGCTCCGCATTTACGACTACTCTTTTAATGCTGTCACTCATTTTCTGTTCAAAGACTGGGAGCTCAAAGGTCCGCTCCTCTCGTTGTAAAACATCATTCAGTTTTTCCAAAATTCCTGTAGAGCTAATAATCGCAAAGCTAATTCCGACCGTCCCTAAAAAGCCTACAAAGAATATACTAAGAAAATCATATTTTAAAAAAGGCTTCTCCTGTTTTGTAAAGAGGAGAAATACTAATATTTCAATTCCAAGAATAATTAAAATGATCGGCCACCATGACATCATCACATGTATAAGCTTGTAGCCAAAGATTTGTGATAAAAGTAGAATGATCCCAAGCATTAGGAGCGATGCCCCCATGGAAAATGTTCCAACACGCCAGGTCCTCAAATTGGAAAACCACCTTTCTTTATTAAAATATGGAAGGGTTAATCTTTCATGCAAGATGTTACTAGAACCTCTCTTTGATTCCCTTCCTGCGCATTTTCCCACGCAAACGGGCACCTATCTCGCTTTCTGATTCCCTTCCTTCGCTTTTTTCCACGTGATCAGGCATCAATCTCGCTATCTGATGCCCTTCCTCCGCTTTTTTCCACGCGAACGGGAACCTATCTCGCTATCTGATGCCCTTCCCTCGCATTTTTTCACACGAACGGGCACCAATGACACTCTATTCCTCTGATATTTCTATTTTCTTCTCCTTTTTTCCTGTGAGCAGCTTCAAGCCCCCGCCAATTAAGAGGATGCAGACAACAGCTGTTTGGAAATAGCGCTCGAACCAATAGCGAATATCAATATTGATCGCATTCATTAGCATTGGTGATAGAACAGGCAGAAGAATATTCGTTGTTAAATAATACAGGCCAAGGAGCACGAGACCAATGCCGATCCATTTCTGATGATTAAATAAGTAGGAAATGATCGGCGTGTCCTCAAGCGGTTCATCTTCATATTTAGAAGCCTTTTGTAAGCCATCGAAGAAACTGTAAAACCAGATAATTGGAATTAAAAATAAGAAAATACCTAATCTTAATACGTCTAAAATATAGATGGAGAATAGAAAAGCAGCCATTAATTGAATTCCACGGCGCTGTAAGCCAAGATATAGATGGCCAGCTCCAGGGAAAACGGAAAATAAAGTAGCGATGGCTTTACTTTTCTTCCCTTCCTCTCTTCGGGATTCGAAATCTTCTAAGATGGTGCGGTCTACAAGCTGTTCACCGCGCTGTTTCTTATTTAATTGCTGAATGGCATCAAAAAACCCGTACACCCAAATGACAGGCAAGATCGCCCAAAAAATCAAGAATTCGTCTCTATGGGTCAATATCGCCACAAAAAACACCATAATCGCTAAGCCCATAAACGCAATTAATAAGGTAATCCCCCGGTTCATTAAGCCGAGTTGAAAATGCCCCACACCGGGAATAAAGGATAATAAAATCGTACGAAACCGTTCATACTCCATTTCACTTCCAGCCGAACCAGATTCGACAGGCATTGCTTCCTTGCGATGCAACATTCTAGATGCCGAAATCCCTGTATCAACTAGATTGACAAGATAAAGAATCACTCCAATGATGACAATCACGAAAGCGACGTCCCCTTCACCATGTGCGGCAAAGAAAAAGGTAATCGCAATCAAGAAAAACTCCCCGAACATGTAAATAAGACCCCAAAATATCTTCCCTAAATAAAGTAAACCGCCACCAGGGAAAAATCCCAATAAAAACGCGATAATCGGATTTTTCATTATTTATTAGCCTCCTTGCTATCTTTATCTAATGAATCCATCCAGGCGAAGGTTTTATCTACAATTCCTTCTGTAACCGATGTTCTTTTTTCCTGGAAGCTTGGTGTTTGGACACTTACGGTATATTGTGTAATCGACTGGAAAACGCCAGTTGTCATAAGTAAAATGGTCATGGCCGCTGCGACTGTATAGTGAAATATCGCCGTTTGATAAAAAGGCCGGCTTTCCTTCCTCTTATTCACGACCTTTACTGAAGGAGGATGACTCTCAGCTATCTGCGCCATGATTGAATTAGTAAATTCAATTTCATTCTCAATCTCCGGCAATTCGCTTTCCGCTACCGTCACCGCCTCTAGATATAAATCCAAGCATTGGTCACAAGTATAAAGATGGTTTTCATACTCCTCACGGACGTCCTGATCGAATTCATTTTTCACGTATTTCATCCACTCTTCTATTGAATAATGCCTCATGAAAAATCGTCCTCCTTCCAATGCTTCTTCATCCAATTGCGGGCACGGTAAAGCTTCGTCTCAATTGTCTTCACTTGAACATTTTGTTCCGCAGCCATTTGCTGATACGTCTTATCCGCAATGTAAAAATCGTAAATGACGTTTCGATAATTTTCAGGCAGCTCATGGAGCTTTTCACGAACACGGGAAACTTTTTCTTTATGTATAATCTCGTCCTCTACACTTTCCCATCGATTCCCCAATATTTCTCTTTCCGCCAAATCTATTATATCTTCTTGACTCCGATTCTGCTTCCTCTTTACATCAATTGCATGATTTACTGCAATTCTCGTAATCCATGTTTTAAACCCTTGATTTTCATATTGGGAGAGAGAGGTGTAAATCTTAATAAAAACTTCTTGTGTGGCATCTTCCGCTTCTTTTTGGTTTCTTAATACAGCGTTGATGGTCCGGAACAAATCATTGCGGTACTTTTCAACCAAAAGCCGAAATGCATGGTGATTGCCGCTTTTTACTTTTTGGATTAGAACTTGGTCGCTAATCGCTCTCTCCCCCTTTCTGACAGCTTCCACCCTAATAGACGAAAGTCAGGTGCTCTATCCCTACACTAAAAAGGTAATTTTTTTTAAAAAAATATAATGGCATAGAAAAACGCTTAGAAAATTGGCTTCCCAAGCGTTTTCGACAAATGTATTTTATTAAAATTGCCAAATATAAAAAACTAATGCAAATAATGATAGCATGGTAGCTATCACGTATATAACGGTGAGATTCCTTGTATTCCGTTTAGCTGATTTTCTGTAATTAGGATCACCTTTAGTAATAAATATAATAGTAGTAATAATTGCGATAATGGTAAGGACGATCACAAAAAATATCGCTCCTGTCATCAAACTCCTACCCCCTTAAACTATATTTCCCACATATAAATAGTGAAAATCTCTTTATATAAAAGATATCATTTCTTAGTATGATATATAAGTGATTTACATCACACATTTGCCTATCTCAGAAATTTCCGCACAAACAGAAATCAATCCATGGTAAGATAAAATTAATTACTTTACCAAATGCATGGAAATCCCTACCCACTATTTTCCCATAAAGTGAAACTTCAATCAATGGGGGGCCGACACACAGGACGTGCTAGTGCAGACGTTGCGACAGGATGTTGCGCTCTTAATCTGCCCTCATCGCGCCCATTGATTGTTAGTTGCGGCCCACAG
>NZ_JBALNX010000021.1:18213-36996 GCF_036962035.1 Bacillus sp. JJ1773 | reverse complement strand
TTCTTAGTCTGTGTTCCTAAAATTGGGCCTTTACGGGCTGTTGACCCCCACTTAGAAATTTTTGCTTAACTCAACTTCTTGAAGTGGGGGGCTTACAGCCCGTTAATCTGCGATAAAGGATGATATGATGACAATATTATTGTTTGTAGTTGCCTATCTTATCGGATCCATTCCGACTGCGCTTATTGTTGGAAAGCTAGCTTTTAATATTGATATACGCGAGCACGGAAGCAATAATCCTGGCGCCACAAATACATTAAGGGTTCTTGGAAAAAAAGCCGCTATCATCGTCTTGCTTATCGATGTTGGAAAAGGGGCTCTTGCCGCCTTCCTTCCTACTTTAGCAGGGGTAGAAACGGATGCCTTACTAATTGGACTTTCTGCTGTAATTGGGCATTGCTTTCCAATTTTCGCGGGATTTAGAGGGGGAAAGGCCATTGCCACAACGGCAGGGGTCCTTCTTGTAGCAAATATATGGATGTTTTTGGCTGCCTATTTTGCTTTTTTCTTTATTATATTTATATCGAAATATGTATATTACGGATCACTAGCAGTCGGCCTGACTCTGCTCGTCTATTCCTTTTTCACACCTGGCCGGGAACATGAACTTATTTTTTCTATTTTTCTATTATTTTTGATTTTCCTTCACCGCTCTAATATTCATAATCATTTCCATCGGCGTGAGCCAAAAATTAACGATAAAAATTTAAAGAACGATCGCATTCCGCCAAAGAACAATGCAAATCGTGCATAAAATACTCCATTGCAGCCGAATATTGGTTCGTCCAATATTCGGCTTTCATTTTCAAAACAATCGTTATACCCTCGATTTGAATGGCCCTCTGTATTTTGCTTCACGCAACTCGAGTGCATATGCCTCTAAATTAGGCAGCCCCATTTCCCTTGCAATGGACAGCTCTTTTTCAACATCGTATGGAATTCTGACAATCTCAATTGAAAAAGGCGCAGGCTTGTCCGATAAATAGTCTCCGTGAAGAATCGTATAAGTAGCTTGGGGTATATCAAGTGAATTCCCAACACTACCAGCATTAAATAGTGTCTTTTGAGGTTTCACAGGCTCGATAAGGGCAGCGTGAATATCCCCATAGCCAACGACATCTGGTAATTTCCCATTATGATTGATGTTCTCCGTATTATCAAACATGGCAAGCTTTTCTTCATATGTATCTCTCATCGGAACAACCCGGTGGTACACACTTTTTGCTGAAGCATGAAAAAGCCTGACATATTTGCCGCTCATATAAAAATCATGATGGAATGGCAAGGATCGAAGATAGTTCATGGCATCCTTATCTAACTGGTCCTGATGCCATTTCACCTCTTCTATTTCAACTGGTCTCTGGATAAAGTCATCCCAATTCCCAAGCACAACGACCTCACAGCTCTCTCTAATTCGTTCAACCGATTTTTGCGAGTTTGGGCCTTTGCCAATGAGATCACCTAAACAGAATATGGTTTGGATCCCTCTGGATTTAATATTGTCCATGACTGCCTCAAGTGCAGTTACATTGCCGTGAATATCTGAAATAACCGCTATACTTCCCATCTGCCTGCCCTCCCAACTTTTAGTAATAGTTTCTCCATATTTAGTCATATCCCTTTATTTTTTCGAAAGTTGATTTTTTCTACTGTTGCATATATGTTAAAATAACAACAGGCTTTCAATGCCATTATTCTATTTATCCAAGGAGAAGGATTATGTCAAAAGTATTTGTATTCGGTCATAAAAACCCTGACACAGATTCAATCTGTTCTGCTATAGCGTACGCAGAATTAAAAACAAAATTAGGTGTAGAGGCAGAACCGATCCGCTTAGGACAAGTAAATGCTGAAACTCAATTTGCGCTTGATACTTTCAAGGTTGAGGCACCGCGTCTAGTTGAAGCCGTATCTAAGGAAGTTAGTGAAGTCATTCTTGTCGACCACAATGAATTCCAACAAAGTGCTGATGATATTCGTGATGTAAGAATTCTTGAAGTCATTGACCATCACCGCATCGCCAACTTTGAAACGAGCGACCCTCTTTATTACCGCGCAGAACCGGTCGGCTGCACTGCAACTATTTTAAAGAAACTCTATAAGGAAAACGCTGTGGAAATTAGTAAAGAAACAGCTGGATTAATGCTTTCAGCGATTATTTCTGATTCCTTATTGTTCAAATCTCCTACATGCACAGAGGAAGATGTGGCAGCAGCACGCGAGCTAGCAGAAATTGCTGGAGCCAATGCTGAGGAATATGGTTTAGCTATGCTTAAGGCAGGTGCAGACCTGAGTGATAAAACGATTGATCAATTAATCTCTCTAGATGCCAAAGAATTTCAAATGGGCAGTTACAAAACGGAAATTGCTCAAGTAAATGCTGTAGATCTAAATGACGTTCTAAGCCGCCAGGACGAGCTCGAAGCAAAGCTATCCGAAGTTGTTAAAAGCAAGGAATTAGATTTATTCCTTTTCGTTCTTACTGACATTTTAAACAATGATTCCGTTGCCATTGCTGTTGGAAACGAAACGAAAGCAGTGGAAGAGGCTTATAACGTAAAGCTTGAAAATAACCGCGCCCTATTAAAAGGCGTTGTTTCCCGTAAGAAACAGATCGTTCCAGGACTTACAAGAGCTTTAACTGAAAAATAATAATGACCACAAAAAAGGAGAAACAATTAGTTGTTCCTCCTTTTTTCTATGCTTTATAATTCCAAGTATTCCTTCGTTAAACGATCCATTAATTCCTTTACTGTCGTTTCTGTTGCAAGGCGCAATCCCTGGCCTGCCCACAAGGACATATACTCACGGTTATTTAATTTAACAGCCTGTTTTCTTATAGGACCTGTTAAATCATTCTGCAAGGGAAAAGGAAGAATGCCGGACGATTGACCTTCCATTTCCTTTATAAAGTCATTGCGAATACCCCTAGCCAGTTTCCCGGAAAAAGCCTTCGTTAACGTGGTTTGCTCCTCGGTCGAATTTAATATTGCTTCCTTATAAATAGAATGTGCTCCACTTTCTTTACATGTTAAAAAGGCAGTTCCAAGCTGGACACCCTTTGCCCCTAGAATGAAGGCTGCAGCCATTCCTCTTGCATCCATAATTCCACCGGCAGCAATGACAGGCAGTTTAACAGCATCTGCAATTTGTGGAATCAGAGCCATTGAACCAATTAACCCACTGCCTTCCTCATGAAAGGTTCCCCGGTGGCCGCCTGCCTCACTTCCCTGGGCAACAATCATATCGACACCAGATGACTCTAGCTCTAAAGCCTCATTCACATTCGTAGCTGTTCCGATTACAATGGTTCTCTGCTTCTTTAACTCCTTTATGACGCCTTCATCAGGAATGCCAAAAGTAAAGCTGCATATCGGAACCGTTGTATTTAGAACGACTTCTAATTGCTGTTTAAAAAGAGCCTGATAATCTTTTTCTATCTGGGGGCTGCCTTCTTCTATTCCCATATCTTCTTGATGTTTTTTTAAAACATTAACGGCATGAGCAAATCCTTCTTCTGTGCAAGAAACCTGATGATTTGGGACAAATAAATTTACCCCAAATGGCTTGGCTGTTAAGGCTTTAATCGACTTAATTGCCTCGTTCATTTCTTCCGGCAGCATATAACCTGCACCAAGATTGCCGAGCCCGCCGCAGTTTGATGTCTCGCTGATTAACGCTGGTGTTGTAATTCCGCCTGCCATTGGTGCCTGAAAAATTGGATAAGAGATGCCAAGCCTTTCAGTTACCTCATTTTGCATACTTTTCACGACAAGCACATCCTTTAGAATTACTTACTTTGTTCTGCCAATCGATCAATAATACTTTCTGCTACTATATGCCATAGTGAAGAGTCTTCCACATAGGAATCTTTTAACCTTTTATACAATGCCATTTGCTTCTCTTTAAATTCAGGATCATCCTGAGAAGGAAGCTGACCACGCTCACGGTCCACTATTTCCTGAATCTGTTTCGCTCTAGGACCCCAAACAGCCTGCTCTTCTCCATCCTTATCGATAAAAACAAAAATTGGAATGGCTCTTGATGTCCCATTTGTTAAATATTGATCCATTAATTCAAGGTTTTGATCCCTTAAGACGAATCGGACTTCCATATCAATCTCTGCAGCAATTTTTAATAAAACTGGGTTATTTAAGAGTGCATCTCCACACCAGTCCTCCGTTAAGACAATGGCTTTTAAACCTTTTTCTTTAAAAGGAGCCAGTCTTTCTTTTTCCGTATCTGATAGTGAAAATTTCTCAAGGATAAGGGTCATTTCTTCCTGGTTAACCGTCATTCCTGTTATGTACTGATCAGCTGTTAAACCTTTTTCAAACCATTGATTTAAGCTCATTATAGCCCTCCTATTGTTTCGAAGTTATTCTTACTTATTATGACATATCCATTCCGTGAAAGTGAAATGGATAGACTTGCTTTCATTTTTTGTCGCTATATGAAAATTAACAAGTCTTTTCCTGGGAAATACACTTGAAATATGTCGACACTTTAGGATAAAAAGTCGAAAAGCTGATGGAAATAATCCACCAGCTTTTTCATCTTATCTTTTCTTTAATTCCTCTAACAATAACTTATTGACTAATGGAGGATTTGCTTGTCCTTTTGTTGCCTTCATAATTTGTCCAACAAAGAAACCAAGCGCTTTTTCTTTTCCATTTTTATAATCATCAATGATTTTCGGATTATTATCCAATACCTCAGAGATGATTTTTAGGAGTGCTCCTTCGTCAGAGATTTGAACTAATCCTTTCGCTTTCACGATTTGTTCAGCATCTCCGCCGTTTTCAATTAATTCCTTGAAAACAGTCTTCGCAATTTTTGAAGAGATTGTGCCGTTTTCAATCAGCTTGATCATACCGGCCAGCCCTTCTGGAGTTAAAGCTGTATCTGCAAGCTCTTTTTGCTCTGCCTTTAAATAAGCTGAGACATCACCCATGATCCAGTTGGATGCTTGCTTTGGATCTGCACCAGCATTTACTGTTGCCTCGAAGAAGTCAGCTGATTCCTTGATGACAGTTAATACAGCTGCATCATAGACAGGTAATCCAAGCTCTTCGATATAACGTTTTTGTCGCTGATCTGGAAGCTCAGGAATTTCAGCGCGGATCCGCTCTTTCCATTCATCATCAATATGAACATCGATTAAATCCGGATCAGGGAAATAACGATAATCGTCTGCTCCCTCTTTCACACGCATAAGGATTGTCGTATTTGTCGCTTCATCATACCTGCGCGTTTCTTGATTAATCACGCCGCCTGAACGTACTACTTCCTCTTGACGGCTTACTTCATATTCAATCCCTTTACGAATGAAGTTAAAGGAGTTCAAGTTCTTTAGCTCTGTTTTCGTTCCGAATTCTTCCTGTCCAACTGGGCGGATCGAAATATTTGCATCACAACGAAGAGACCCTTCCTCCATTTTACAATCAGAAACACCTGTGTATTGAATAATGGACTTTAATTTTTCAAGATAAGCATAAGCTTCGTTCGCTGTACGAATATCTGGCTCGGAAACTATCTCGATGAGCGGAGTGCCCGCACGGTTGAAATCACATAATGAATATCCATTTCCATGAGTTAGCTTTCCGGCATCCTCTTCTAAATGAATACGAGTAATCCCGATTCTTTTCTTATAGCCATCTACTTCAATATCAATCCAGCCATGCTCTCCAATTGGCTTATCCAGTTGAGAGATTTGGTAGGCTTTCGGGTTATCCGGATAAAAATAGTTCTTCCGGTCAAATGTCGTAACTGGAGCAATTTCGCAGTTAAGAGCTAACGCCGCCTTCATCCCAAATTCAACTACTTTCTTATTTAGGACAGGCAGAACCCCTGGATACCCAAGGTCAATGACCGTTGTATTCGTATTCGGTTCAGCTCCGAAGTGATTCGGGCTAGCCGAGAAGATTTTTGAATCTGTTTTTAATTCAACGTGTACTTCAAGTCCAATAACCGTTCCAAATTCCATTACTTTCCCCCCTTACAGTGTTGGTTTTCGTTTATGATAATCTGTTGCCTGTTCGAAGGCATGTGCCACACGATATACCGTACTTTCATCAAAGTGCTTGCCAATGATTTGCAGCCCTAACGGCAGGCCGTTATCAAATCCGCACGGAATAGAAATTCCTGGTACACCTGCAAGGTTTACTGGGATTGTCAAAATATCATTTGCATACATAGTCAAAGGATCTTCGATTGACTCACCGATTTTGAATGCTGGTTTTGGTGATGTTGGTCCAACAATAACATCAAACTTGCTCAGCACATCATCGAAATCCTTCTTGATTAATGTACGTACTTTTTGTGCCTTCTTATAGTAAGCATCATAATAGCCAGAGCTTAATGCAAACGTTCCTAGCATGATGCGAAGTTTAACTTCGTCGCCAAATCCTTCTGCACGTGTCTTTTTATAAAGATCAAGCAAGTTTTCAGGATTCTCCGTTCTGTATCCATATCGAACTCCATCAAAACGAGCAAGATTCGCTGAAGCCTCAGAAGAAGATAATAGATAATAAGATGCCAATGCATATTTGGAATGCGGAAGGGAAACTTCTTCCCATGTAGCGCCAAGCTTTTCAAGTACTTTTAATGAATCTAATACAGATTGGCGCGCTGTTTCTCCTACACCTTCACCTAAATATTCCTTCGGTACGGCAATTTTTAACCCTTTAATGTCTCCAGTTAATGACTCTACAAAATTAGGAACTTCGATGTTCGCAGAAGTAGAATCCATTGGATCTAGACCGGAAATCGCCTGCATTAAATAGGCATTGTCTTCAACCGTTCTTGTGATTGGACCAACTTGGTCAAACGATGAAGCAAAGGCGACAATGCCGAAACGGGACACACGGCCATATGTCGGCTTCATCCCAACAACGCCACAAAAAGCAGCAGGCTGTCTAATGGAGCCGCCTGTATCTGTTCCTAAAGAAAACAACACTTCTCCAGAGGCAACAGCAGCAGCAGAGCCACCTGAAGATCCGCCTGGTACCACATCTAAATTCCATGGATTTCGAGTCTTCTTGAAAGCAGAATGCTCAGTAGTGGATCCCATCGCAAATTCATCCATATTTAATTTCCCAATGGTAATCGTTTCTGCTTGATGTAATTTATTCACAACTGTTGCATCATAGATTGGATCAAAGTTTTCTAACATTTTACTTGCACATGTTGTACGCAAGCCTTTTGTAACGATATTATCCTTCAAGCCAATCGGCATTCCAAATAGGAGCCCCTTTGATTCATCCGTACCTAATTTTTCATCTAGTTTACGCGCTTTTTCACGAGCATTTTCTTCATCTAATGTGATAAAGGCCTGTACCTTATCTTCGACTGCGCTTATACGCTTATATGATTCATCAACAAGATCAGTGACCGAAACTTCTTTTTTATGTAAAAGCTCGTGTAACTCTGAAACTTTATGATCAAATAAACTCATCGTATTTCCCCCCTTACTCGATAATAGACGGCACTTTCACTTGCCCGTCCTGATGATCTGGTGCATTTTTTAGAACCTCTGATTGCGGTAAGCCTTCTTGAGGGACATCCTCTCTCATCACATTTTTCATATCTAAAACATGAGAAGTCGGTTCCACATTGTCTGTATCCAATTCATTTAGCTGTTCAGCAAAGGTAATCATTGAACCCAGCTGTTTCGAGAACATCTCAGCTTCTTCTTCTGTTATGGCCAATCTTGCTAAGTTTGCCACACGTTTTACTTGTTCGGTTGAAATTTTAGACATTTATCGACACCTCCAAAAGTGTAATTCCATAGACACAATAATATAGATAATATCAAACTTTCACACGTTAAAGCAATTTTTTTATAGCGTATATTTGACATGTACCTATGCCATTTTATCATGAGTTCTGACAATTCGCATTGGTCAAAATAAAGAAATGCCCGTCATGGGGGGTGACGGACTTTTGGAGTGGGATGCGAACATGAAATGTCCGTCAGTAGGCTAGTGACGGACTTTTCATTAGGTTTTCCACTTTTTATCTAACTCCTTGAAAATAACGAAAAGAATCCCTTTTTCTTTTTAGGAGCTTTTTTGATCGGCACTTCTTTTTTTACATATATCTCCTCTTTATCAATCGCATAGTCATGAGCAAGAGCTAAGCCAATTTCTGAATTATAATCCTTATTAGTCACCATTGTGTATTCTACCCTATATTTTGTAGCTAGTTTGGTATATTTTGAAAGTTCTTCGTAATTCATATTTCCATTTAAGTAAAGATGAGCTTTCCCATTATCCTTTAGCGCCTTTTCAACTTGAGGATAGATGCCGTCTTCTCTAATTTGTGATTGTGTAAGGGCAATCACGATTCGTTCTCGCAAAGTTCCAAGGAATTTCCTTCGTTCATCAGGCTTTGTTTGCTTCTGGCCATGGATTCCCTGGAGGATATAATCATCGATATTATTAGACAAAGTAATACCTCCTGTTGTTTTTTTCTCAACAGCCACCAATAAGTTAATTGTATATAGATTTTAAAAGAAGGGCTATTAATATGTATGTTTTATTGTATCAAGAGGTGTCATCTTTGAAAAATCATACGACAAAAAAATCCCCCCTTCACAAAGAAGAGAGGATAAAATGGGAGAAAAATTGGTCAAAAATCACGATAGAATGATTGATAAACGAAAATTAATTAGATAAACATACTGCAGTCATACAAAATCATCATACTTCCTGTTTTGCGGATGTAAACTGCTCCTCTTCCGTTGAACCCTTTAAGGCGGTTGTGGAAGAGGTTCCACCTGTAATCGTCATTGATACTTTATCGAAATATCCGGTCCCCACCTCCCTTTGATGTCTAGTAGCTGTATAGCCCTGCACCTCGCTTGCAAATTCAGCCTCCTGTAATTCTGAATAAGCAGCCATGCCACGGTCTCTGTAGCCACGAGCCAATTCAAACATGCTGTGGTTTAAGGCATGGAAGCCAGCAAGGGTAACGAATTGGAATTTGTAGCCCATTTTTCCAAGCTCAATTTGGAACTTCGCAATCGTTTCATCATCAAGCTTGCTCTTCCAGTTGAATGATGGAGAACAGTTATAGGCAAGCATTTTGCCAGGAAACTTTTCATGAATGGCTTCAGCAAAGCGCCTTGCCTCATCCAGATTAGGCTCCGCCGTTTCGCACCAGACAAGGTCCGCATATGGGGCATAGGCTAATCCTCTTGCAATAGCTTGGTCAAGACCTGCTTTAGTCCGGAAAAACCCTTCAGGTGTTCGATCTCCCGTAATGAAAGGTGCATCATATGAATCTACATCACTAGTAATTAAATCCGCCGCATTCGCGTCTGTTCTAGCAACTACTAGAGTCGGCACACCCATTACATCTGCTGCTAACCTAGCAGCAATTAGGTTTTTAACGGCTGTCTGTGTCGGTAATAAAACCTTTCCTCCAAGATGTCCGCATTTTTTCTCGGAAGAGAGCTGATCCTCAAAATGGACGCCTGCTGCTCCGGCTTCAATCATCCCTTTCATTAATTCGAACACATTCAGCTGGCCGCCAAACCCAGCCTCCGCATCAGCCACAATCGGAGCGAACCAGTCAATGGATGAATCCCCTTCCATATGATGAATTTGATCTGCACGCTGCAGGGCCTGATTAATTCTCTTGACTACGCTTGGAACACTGTTAGCTGGATACAGGCTTTGATCAGGATACATATGACCGGAAAGATTGGCATCTGCCGCTACTTGCCAGCCGCTTAAATAGATTGCCTTCAATCCTGCTTTTACCTGCTGAACAGCCTGATTTCCTGTCAATGCTCCTAACGCATGAACAAAATCCTCTTCATTCACAAGCTTCCAAAGCTTTTCAGCTCCCCTACGTGCCAGTGTATATTCAATATCGATGGAGCCCCTTAATTGAATGACCTCTTCTGCAGAATATGGTCTTTCAATCCCTTTCCAGCGTGCATCCATCTCCCAGCTTTCCTGCAATTGCTTCACTCTTGAATCATTCATTTGTGTTACTCCTCCTTTAAAATGTTTTGATGAAATTCAATGTTGTTATATTACAATTCATATTATACATTTTGTATTATATAACAGATAATTCTGAAAGGGAACCCCATTTTATAAATATTTTGAAAATTCTAATCGATCATTCATAGAATTCAACTATTTTCCGCTCACCGCTTTTTTATTCTTAAACAGGGAATGGGACGGCGTTTCTTTTACCGATGACCACCTTTTTGACCTTGAACGGGCAATGAGACGGCGTTCCATTTACCTGCAACTGCCTTTTTAATCTTGAACGGACAATGTGACGGCGTTTCTTTTACCGGCAACTGCCTTTTTAACCTTGGACGGGCAATGAGACACCGTTCCTTTTACCGGCAACTGCCTTTTTAACCTTGAACGGGGAATGAGATAGCGTTTCTTTTACCGACAACTACCTTTTTAACCTTGAACGGGCAATAAGACAGCGTTTCTTTTACCGGCAACTGCCTTTTAGAATTTGAATGGGGAATGAAATTATATTTTCCCCTTAAAATCTTCTACGCTGAATATTTCTTAACGAAAAAAAAGAGTGATCTGTCCAATGACAAATCACTCTTTTTGAAATTAAAACATTTCTGAAGTTGTTTTTGCTTGCATGTGAAGAAGCAGATAATCAGGTCCGCCTGCTTTAGAGTCAGTTCCTGACATGTTGAATCCGCCGAATGGCTGGTAGCCTACAATGGCACCTGTACAGCCGCGGTTAAAGTATAAGTTTCCAACATGGAAATCTTCACGTGCTTTTTCTTGGTTCATGCGGTTGTTGGTAATAACTGCACCCGTTAAACCGTATTCTGTGTTGTTAGCAATGTCAATCGCTTCATCGAAATCTTTAGCTTTTGTAAAGCCTACAACTGGTCCAAAGATTTCTTCCTTCATGATGCGAGATTCTGGTGAAAGGTCAGCGAATACAGTTGGTTTGATGAAGTAGCCTTTGGAATCGTCCCCTTCGCCGCCTGTCATTAGCTTACCTTCTTGCTTTCCAATTTCAATATAGCTCATGATTTTATTGTAAGCACTTTGGTCAATAACTGTTGCCATGTAATTATTTTGATCTACTGGATCACCTTGTGTTAGTTGATTTGTTAATTCAACAACACGGTTTAATACTTGATCATAAACATCTTCAACAACTACTGCACGTGAACATGCAGAACATTTTTGTCCGGAGAATCCGAAAGCAGAAGCAACAATAGAAGTCGCAGCTAGTTCAAGATCTGCTTCTTTATCGACAACAATCGTGTCTTTTCCGCCCATTTCTGCGATTAAACGCTTCATCCAAATTTGACCTTCATTCAGCTTAGATGAACGTTCGAAAATACGCAGACCAACGTCACGAGAACCTGTGAAGCTGATGAAACGAGTGTCTTTATGGTCAACTAAGTAGTCGCCCACTTCTGCACCGCTCCCTGGAACGAAGTTAAGAACACCTGCTGGAAGTCCTGCTTCTTCCATGACTTCAACGAATTTCGCTGCAACAATTGGTGTTGTTGAAGCTGGTTTAAGTAAAACAGTGTTTCCTGTTACGATTGCAGCAACTGTCGTACCAGCCATAATCGCTAATGGGAAGTTCCAAGGAGAGATAATGATTCCTACTCCTAATGGAATGTAGTCATAACGGTTATATTCGTTTGGACGGCTGTTTACTGGAACACCATCTTTAATACGCAGCATTTGACGTGCGTAATATTCTAAGAAATCAATCGCTTCTGCAGTATCTGCATCTGCTTCATTCCATGGCTTTCCTGCTTCTTTTGTTAAAAGAGCAGAGAATTCATGCTTGCGGCGGCGGATAATCGCTGCTGCTTTGAAAAGAACGTCTGCACGAATTTCCGGCTTAACCTTTTTCCATGTTTTGAACGCTTCAACAGCAGCCTGCATGGCTTTTTCGGCTAATTCTTGGCTTGCTTTAGACACACGACCAATTACTTCTTCCTTATTAGCAGGATTGTATGAAGTAATTTTATCTTCAGTCGTAATGCGTTCTCCGCCAATAACTAAATCGTAGTCTTTTCCTAAATAGCCTTCAACCGTTTTTAAACCTGTTAAATAAGCTTCACGGTTTTCTTCTACTTTAAAATTTGTGAATGGTTCATGTTTGTAAGGTTGTACCATTTTCTTCGCCTCCACATTTCTACTAAAAATGACAAATGAACACGTAATAAACGAATCGCCAATTTTTTGTGCTCACTGTTATCTTTGTATAGCTTTTGCATCCAATTCCCATTTTAACATGTTTTGATTTAACCGTTCAAACAACACGGTCTAATTTTTGGAAAGTTAAAAAACAGACTTCTCCTCATCCTCGTATATTTTTCACGAATAATGAATTTTGACTCTTCCATTCCATCTCAAAACATACTAATTGTAAATGTGAACGAATGGTTCATTTTGGTCAGCTTTGCGGACAATCAAGGCTTCCGGACCATAAACGGATGAAACATTAACCTCTATGGAGATATATTCCGGAAAATGTTTCATCACAAGACTTGCAACATATTGAGTAAATCCAATCCCTTCAGCCTTTCCATAAAACTGTATTGGAATATTAATGGATAGCTCTTGCATCTGTCCCTGAACATAATACGCTTTACCAATTACCCCATTAAAATTAGGAAAATAGGATTCGACATCTTGTTTAAAGTTCAAAAAGGATGTTAAATCATCGCGATGATTTTCAGTCGCAGCTGTTGATGGAAATTGGACATACTTTTCATCAATCTTTTCCCATCCTCCTAGTTTAGAGCTGCCCTTTGGGGCATTCGCATAAGCGAAGAAATTCCCAGGAACGACGGATGTTTTACTTTGCTGTTCAAATAAGGCAATGGTAATCGGAACATCCTTGAGTTGATCCATTTGCCGCAATCTGCTTAATACCTCATCCGCGAGCTTCTTTCCCTCTTTTTCAAGTTCGGCATGACTAATTTTTGTTTCATATGTCGGCCCATATTGGATCTTTTGGTAATAGTAAATGGAATTGAGAGCTAGCCCGACGACGACTCCTCCCAATTTATACTTTCCCTCGTCATTTTTAATTAGATAATTATGTTCTAAAATATGGGCCAGGTATTTCGGGGTCTCTTCTTTTCCATTATCAAGAGGGTTAAGTCCAATGTTGTCCTCTTCCTTTAATTTATTCTCTTCTAATTGGTCAGAAGTGAATTTTCGGTTTAGCCAGAGGCCAACTGTCTTTCTTTTTAAATGCTGTCCTTCTTGAAACATATATTTATCCGGGTCAAAATTGTTTTGTGCAACCCGCATTAGGCCCGTTTCAAACTCTGTAATATCATATTTTGAATTAATATTACCTACGACGAGTCCTCTTGATTCACTCGGTTCAAAAGGCAAAATCGTACGGTAGTACTGATCCGAAATCCTATAGCTTGGAATTATTGCTTTCTCTTTAGCATCCTCTTTTTCATGGACCACTTCATCCTGTCCATTGAACTTTGGCGCACACCCGGCAAGAAGAAGGCTTAAAGAAAGAGCAAGCAATATTATTTTTTTCACGGAATTCCCACTCTCTCCTTTTGTCTTTAGAAAATCTAATCCTTTAATTCCTCCACAAGTCTCTCTTCATCCCAAATATCGATTCCTAATTCCTGTGCTTTCGTCAGCTTCGAACCTGCATCCTCACCTGCGATCACAATATCTGTTTTCTTACTTACACTTCCAGATACTTTACCACCTAATGCCTCAATCTGATCCTTTGCTTCATTTCTAGACAGCCTTTCAAGCTTTCCTGTTAACACAATTGTTTTTCCAGCAAAAATGGACTCTGAATTTTCAGCAGTTACGAGCTTAGGACCTTTATATTCCATATTCACGTCAGCTTCTCTGAGCTCTTGAAGAAGTTCTTTAACCTCCTCTTGTTCAAAAAAGGCAACAATGGAATCAGCCATTTTCTCACCGATTTCATTTATGGCAAGAAAATCATCGCGAGTAGCTGCTTCAAGACCTTCCATGGATCCAAATTGCTGGGCAATGGTTTTGGCTGCTTTTTCCCCAACATGACGGATACCTAATCCAAAAATAAGCTTTTCTAGTGAATTTTGCTTAGAGGCTTCGATCGCAGCCAGTAAATTTTGAACTGACTTTTCTCCCATACGCTCAAGCTGAATAAGCTGTTCATACTTCAGCTTATACAAATCTGCTACATCATGGATCAGATTTTCCGCAAATAATTGGCTAATCACCTTTTCTCCTAATCCATCAATATTCATCGCATTTCGGGAGACAAAATGAATGAGACCTTCACGGATTTGTGCTGGACACTTTGGATTAATGCAGCGTAAGGCGACCTCTCCGTCTAGGCGAATGAGCTCACTTTCACATTCTGGGCAATGAGTCGGCATATGAAATTCTTCTTCTTCCCCTGTTCTTCGGTCAGCTAATACATTAACCACTTCAGGAATAATGTCACCTGCTTTTTTCACAACGACTTGATCCCCAATTCGGATATCCTTTTCTCGAATTAAATCCTCATTGTGAAGAGAAGCACGCTGAACCGTAGATCCAGCCACACGGACTGGCTCCAGGATCGCTGTTGGTGTCACGACACCTGTTCTACCTACGCTTAATTCAATAGCCTTTAAAGTTGTAATAACCTCTTCAGCTGGAAACTTATAGGCAATGGCCCATCGTGGACTCTTTGCTGTTGTTCCAAGATCCTGCTGCTGTTCAAACGAGTCCACCTTAATCACAATACCATCGATTTCATACGCGAGCTGAGGACGTTCTTTCGTCCATTTTTCTACATATTCAATGACCTCATGGATGTCCGCACACTTTTTTCGCTGCTTATTCGTCTTAAATCCTAGCGAATCTAAAAAGTCCAATGCCTCACTATGTGAATCGATAGCTGTTTCACCTGTATCTGTCACACTATATAGGAAAACATCAAGATTTCTAGAAGCGGCAATTCGCGGATCAAGCTGGCGCAGTGAACCCGCTGCCGCATTTCGTGGGTTGGCAAAAAGCTCTTCACCCTTCTCCACTCTTTGATGATTCAATGACTCGAAGGAACGCTTTGGCATGAATGCTTCGCCGCGGGCTTCCAGTGAAACCTCCTTATTTAAGCGAAGCGGAATGGAACGAATCGTTCGCAGGTTAGCTGTAATATTCTCTCCAGTGGATCCATCCCCTCTCGTTGCACCGAGAACAAATAATCCATCTTCATAGCGAAGAGATACAGCTAATCCATCAATTTTCAACTCGCATACATAGGAAAAATCATCCCCAACAACCTGGCGGATACGGCGGTCAAAATCCATTAAGTCTTGCTCGCTAAAAGCATTGCTAAGACTTAACATTTGGGACTGGTGCTGTACTTTTTCGAACATATCCAGAACCTCTCCGCCAACCCGTTGCGTAGGTGAATCAGATGATTTTAGTTCCGGAAATCCTTCCTCTATTTCAACTAACTCTCTCATAAGCCTATCGTATTCCGCATCCGGAACAGATGGCTGATCAAGAACATGATACTCATAATTATATTGATTTAATAAATTTTTCAATTCATTTACTTTATTTTCAGCCATTTGAAGATCCATAGATTCAACCCCTTTCATAGAAAAAGCTCGGAACTCCTATCCCTTAGTTATCGGCGCAAACTTAGCCAATAATCGTTTGATCCCGATTGGTTTTGGGAAAGCAATATCCAATTCAATGCCTTCTCCTTCACCCTTCACACTAACAACGGTACCCGTACCCCATTTGCCATGCACCGCTTTGTCGCCAACCTTCCAGCCTAATTCATCTCCGCCTGTTGCATTCATGGCTGGACGAATCACTGGCCTTCTAGGCGTTGGTCTTCCCTCTGATGAAGACCCTAGCGCTGTTCCTCCGAAAGGCGAAGCCGATCTTTTTGCTGGCTGGATTCCATCGAGCAAGTCTTCAGGTATTTCTTTTATAAAGCGCGAAGGAGGATTCATATTCGTACGGCCGAACAATGTTCTCAATTGAGCATTAGTTATAAACAGCTCTTCCTCTGCTCTCGTTATTCCTACATATGCGAGTCTGCGTTCTTCCTCCATTTCTGCCTCTTCCATTAATGATCGGCTGTGAGGGAAAACCCCTTCCTCCAGACCAATTAAAAAGACAGTTGGGAATTCAAGACCTTTTGCCGAGTGAAGGGTCATTAAGACAACGGCATCGGCTTTTTCCCCATCATCATCTAGCTTATCAATATCAGCGACTAACGCTAAATCCGTTAGAAAGGCTACTAAGCTTTTGTCATCACTAGCCTCTTCAAAGCTTTTCGTTACGGATAGAAATTCATCCAGGTTTTCGAGACGGCTTTGAGCTTCAATTGATTTTTCCGCAATCAGCATCTCTCGATATCCTGATTTCTCTAGTAATTCTTCCACTAATTCCGTAACAGACAGGTACTCCTGCATTTGCGTATAGTTATTTATTAAATCCCTAAATTCTCCTGCAGCTTTCGTAATCTTCGGGCTTAAACCGATTAGTTCAACAGATTGCAAGGCTTCAAACATCGTCATATCGTGCAGCGATGCAAAGTTAGCAATCTTATCAATCGTTCCTGAACCTATTCCGCGTTTTGGGACATTAATAATTCTTTGTAGGCTTATATCATCACTTGGATTTGCAATCAGTCTTAAATAAGCGAGAATATCTTTAATTTCCTTACGGTCGTAGAACTTAATTCCGCCGACGATGGAGTATTCGATGTTTGATTTTAAAAGAACTTCCTCCATGACACGGGATTGGGCATTCGTGCGATAAAGAATCGCAATATCCGATAAATTCCGCTTTCCGTCTTTCGTAAACTCTTTTATTTTGCCGACAACAAATTGAGCCTCCCCTTGCTCACTATCTGCCCGGTAGTAGAAAATCTTATTTCCTTCGGGATTTTCTGTCCAAAGATTTTTCGCCTTTCGATTCATATTTCTAGAGATCACTTGATTGGCTGCAAGAAGAATTCTTTTCGTGGACCGGTAATTTTGCTCAAGCAGAATCACTTTAGCATTAGAATAATCTTTTTCAAAGGAAAGGATATTGGCAATATCAGCCCCGCGCCAGCGGTAAATAGACTGATCCGAGTCGCCTACAACACATAGATTTCTAAACCTTGCTGCTAAAAGCTTTACGAGCATATATTGTGCTCGATTTGTATCCTGATACTCATCGACATGTATGTACTGGAATTTTCTCTGGTAGTATTCAAGAACATCCGGTACACGCTGGAAAAGCTGAATGGTTATCATTATGAGGTCATCGAAATCTAGTGCTTGGTTTCTTCTGAGTCTCTTTTGATATTCTGTATAAACATCACTTACAACCTGCTGATAATAGTCG
The DNA here is from genome assembly GCF_036962035.1 of Bacillus sp. JJ1773. Lineage (NCBI taxonomy): Bacteria > Bacillati > Bacillota > Bacilli > Caryophanales > Bacillaceae > Bacillus > Bacillus sp. JJ1773. Next base: position 19,645 of record NZ_JBALNX010000021.1, on the reverse strand, counting down.
CCTGTTGTTTTCGAATATTCCTCAGGTGTTGTCAGTTCATTCTTAGCCGAGCTAATGGAACCAAGGATGGCTCGGGGATCGAATTTCTTCGGGTCTAAGTTTTTATCCTTTAAAATTCCTTTAATCACTGACTGCTGATCGGTAGTATCTAGAATGGTGAAATTACGATTATAGCCAATGCGGTCAATATCTCTCCTTAAAATCCTCACACACATCGAGTGAAAGGTTGAGATCCAAATTTCATCAGCCGCTCCGCCCATCATTCTTTGAATCCTTTCACGCATTTCACGTGCGGCTTTATTCGTGAACGTAATAGCCAAAATATTATATGGATTGACCCCTTTTTCAACCATTAAATAACCAATTCGGTGTGTTAACACTCTTGTCTTGCCACTGCCGGCACCAGCCATTATTAATAGAGGTCCATCTGTTGTCTTTACTGCATTTTGCTGCTCAGGGTTTAATCCCTTTAAAAGCTTATCTGTTAAAAAATTCATTATTTCAATCACCGCCAAACATATGTTCTATTGCTAATATTAACTCTTTTCCTCATGCCATTCAACTGTTATCGTACAGCTTTGACCGTTTCCAAAGCAGCATGTATATCTTTATAAATAACATTTCCAACTACGATTACATTGGCTGAGGCTGCCATTTCGAGAGCCTGTTCCGCTGTTTCTATGCCGCCGCCATAAAATAAGGTTGTATTCTCAAGCGTTTTCCTAACCTCTGATAGTAACTTGGCATCTCCGTATGTTCCGCTATATTCTAAGTAAAAAATAGGGAGATGGAACATTTTTTCTGCCATCATGGCATAAGCCCTGACATCATCAATGGTTAAATCGGTGTTTGCATTTGTCAGCTTAGCAGCTTTGCATTCCTCATTGAGAATACAATAACCTTGCACTATTATTTCATCCCAATTCATGATATCTCCATACTCTTTCACAGCTTCATGGTGCAGTCCTGAAATCCACTTTGTCTCCTTGCTGTTCAAAACCGTTGGAATAAAATATAAATCAAATCCTGGTGTAATGGCTTCGATAGAGGATACTTCCAGCACACATGGGACCGTATATCGGCGGATACGAGCCATTAGATCCAATACCTTGTCTAATGTGATTCCATCCGTTCCACCCACAATAAGTGCGTCGGTTCCTGACTCGCAAATCTTTTCTAAATCCTCATCAGAAATATATTTATCTGGATCGAGCTTAAACACATGGCGCCACTCGCGAACATCATACATCCATACTTCCCCCATTCTATCATTCCATTTCAACATTATATCATTTGTGAAATGAATCAAAAAGTAAAGCGCGGAACAACCAAAATCCAAAAATGTAGATATTTTCAAATGCCCTTCTCAATAATTATAAAAAACAAAAAAGCTAAAGGACACTAAAGGGCGGGAACCATCAAAGTGTGTCCT
>NZ_JBALNX010000021.1:0-18086 GCF_036962035.1 Bacillus sp. JJ1773 | reverse complement strand
GGGAGGAAACCATCAATGTATGTCCTTTAACTTAGTTTTAAAGGACACATAGGGAGGAAACCATCAATGTGTGTCCTTTAACTTAGTTTTTAAGGACATTAAATGGAGGAAACCATCAAAGTGTGTCCTTTAACTCAGGGGGAACTGCCAGATACCAAATAATATCCTAAGCCCCAAAAAGCCGCAGGAGTTAACCCCTGCGGCCTTTCCATTAAGATATAATCATTCATTCACAGATTCGTTTTCCTTAATTCGCTCTAAAGCCATTTCGTATGCATCATTTCCATAGTTGAGACAGCGTTTAACACGAGAAATGGTTGCGGTACTGGCACCTGTTTCGGTCTCGATCTTATGATATGTTTTTCCTTCTGTAAGCATTCGAGCAACTTCAAGACGTTGGGCTAAAGATTGAATCTCATTGACTGTACATAAATCATCAAAAAAACGATAGCATTCTTCTAAATCCTTTAAAGATAAAATCGATTTAAATAACTGATCCAGCTCTTTTCCTCTTAATTTATCAATTTGCATATGCTCATACCCCTTTAAATATAGAATCTATTCCTTTACATCAAAAGAAACTGTTTGCTCCAAGCCTGGGTTTGATGGAATAACATTAATCCAAGTTTTCCCTGGTACAAGTCCAACCATTTGTCCATTCAGCACTGGCAGGATTTTCCCCTCAATGCTTTGCCACTCAACCTCTTTCCATTGTCCTTTCTGCAGCAAGTACCCTCTTCCTCCAGATATAAGGTTGATGGACCTCCGTCCTGCGGAATCAATTACCTTGTGATCTGTTTCTACGATGAAAATATTATCAAGAAGCACCGGGTCTCCAGAATGTTGATCTGCGGTTAATTCACCATTAGAATACCGCTTATACTTTTCAAGAGTTTCATCATATTCATAGATTGAATTAAAGAGCTTGCTGTTAAAATAAGAAACCATAGCTGATTTTGCTTCTTCCCCGTTTAAAGCTTCTATCTCTTGTTTATCAAGGAAAGTAAGCGCTGCAGGAGCTTTATCCATGTCATAATTTCTTAATTCAGCGCCCTTTAAGAAATTCTCAAAGGAAGAATAAGAGTTATGCGGAGCTTTTCGGTCAGTGGAACGATAGAAAAGCGTCCCATCATAGTTCATTCCGTTTAAGTTATCGATATATCCTCTATCCATCATCGCTTTTGCGTCTGGACTATATCCATGAGCAATATACAGACTATCATAGCCTTTTGCCAATTCAATATAATAATCTCTTGCACTTCTTATAGGTCCAATTTTCTCTGGCTGTTCGCTTTGATAAATAGCAAGAAATCTCGTAATATCACCTTCTGCAAGCAGTTCATAGACAATGTCAGCCTGACCAAGACCTGATTGTGGACGTGCATGAGGGTCATTATTGATCATGACCGCTACTGCTCTTGTTTCCACCTGATCCTCAGTACCAACACCTGTTAATGGAAATTGGTAAGGCAAATCCTCTTCTTCGGATACTTGCTCTTGCTCCTCTGCCGTTTCTTCACGATTATTTTCTTCATTTTTTACGGTCGTTTTATCATTTTTACTGCATCCTGAAACTAGCAGCATGACCGCTGCAAAAGCAGCTATCCATTGTTTTAACATTAAGACACCCCTGTGATTGTGAAGTTTCCTGCCGCGATCACTTTTTAGAAAGTGAGTAAGGATATTTCAATAAACTTTGGTATGCTGGTTCTGTATAGTCTAGATGCAGATTTCCTTCAATTCTACTTTTACATTTTAACGCATTATCGTTGGAAAGAGTACTGTTTTGTTCATAACATCATATATTCCTTGCTGTGTGACCCTAATATATGGCAAATGGGTTGAAGAAAAGAAAAGAAGTGAATAAATAGGATCGTCGTGCTTATAGCCCCTTTCACTTAAATAGCTGCGAAGCTCTTTTTCTTTTTCAATTATACTTTCAACATTTTCGCTGGACATCACGCCCATAATATTGAGCGGAATTTCCTGAACAATTCGGCCCTGTTCCGAAACAGTAATACCTCCGCCAATCTCTTTCATTCGATTAAAGGCGTTCATCATATCCTGCTTGCTTTTTCCAATCAGGATAAAATCTCCTGTATTAGAAAAAGAACTGGCAAACCCGTCTAAATGAGTTGCAAAGCCTTTAAGCAGTGTGTTAATTCTCCATTTCCCATGTTTATCAACTAGCATGAAAAAACATTCATCATGGTCAGCAGATAACTGATCAGCCGAAACATTGATAGAGATGGAATATGGCTTCATAATGACTGTGTTCACCATATTGATCCCAAACGGCATGGAATATTGTAAATCATCCGACTCAAGATTCCAATCTATTTGTAAAGGTTTATAGCCTTTATCTTTCCAATCTATAGACTCGTATGCATCCAACGGTTCTCCATTCTTTTTGACCCACTTTCCTTTTGCTAAAACGGAAACAGGTGTAGGGTTTGTCTCATCTGTCAGAAAATTAATATTGGCGATTCTTCCCGTTGCGATGTTCCCATGCAAATGTTCAATATTATAGTGCCGTGCAATATTTATCGTTCCCATATTATAGGCGTCCATAATCGGGACTCCCTTTTCAATGGCTATTCGAATCATCTGATCAATGATGCCCTGTTCATAAAAAGAAGGAGAGGATCCATCAGTCGTAAATATCATTTGATCATAATGATTGATGCCTAGTTCATGTATTTCATCCAACAATACAGGTAAATCCGGACGGATCGATGAATATCTGAGAGAAACTGTATAGCCTTGCATTAAACGATTATAAACATCTTTTCCTGTCATCGCTTCATGGTCACAATCGGCTCCTAGCAGCATAAGCTTTGCCAACGTCTTCTCTGATGCCCCTGGGAAGTGTCCCTCAATTTTCTTTCCTTTCTTCTTCGTTTCCTGTATCCAATGCAGAATTAAATCATCGCCGTCTAATAATTTCGGCCAGCCTGTTAATTCCCCGCCTTGTAAAACGGCATCATGTTCAAGCCATGATTTTATATTACTATGAGAGAATATCGTTTCTTCATTTTGTATTTCTGTTTGTGCATCAAATCTGCACCACCAATACATCGATGTCGGCAAATGATTCATATCCTCAATAAAGGAAAACGCCGTCTTTTTATCTAATTGCAAAGCGAGAACCATATTGTCATTAATCAAGGTTGTTGTCCCGAATTGAGATGCATAGCTGGCAAATGAATGGGGATTATATAATTGAAACGGATGGGAATGGGGTTCAATGTAACCTGGAACAAGTATTAAACCTTCACAATCCATGACTTCACATTTGTCTAATTTTTCGGGAAGCCTTTCTCCCACATAGACAATGCGATCATTATAAATCCAAATGTTTGCCGTCATCCATTTACGAAATGCCTGATTTAGGTAATGTGCATTTTTAAGTATTATGGTCGGCGGTAATTTTCCATCTAATACTGAAACATGGTCACGCAAGTGCTTGTTTTTCCAACGGAATCTCTGTTCCAGCACGTTAAACCCTCCCCCTGTTTTGCTGTATGTTTAAAATCTATTTTTTTCAATAAGGATGATATTTTCTCTAATTTCTTTTTGGTAAAAAAAGCAAAAGAAAGCCCTTTCATTTCTATATCTTATCATATTTCGCAATTTAACGCACTAAAGAAATAGGTGGTTTTAAAAAAATATTAAAGAAGGTGAAGGCCCATTGAACGTCAAACCTAATATCGGGATTATCAATGCGTTAATCCGCATTACTATAGGACTTTCTGTTATGTCCTGTGCTTCCGCAAAACTTGTTATAAGACCTTGGCGCCAATCAAATTTTATTTGGGTTGTGCTCGGAGCAATGAAGGTGGCAGAAGGAATTGTTAGATATTGTCCAGTCACAGACCTTTATCGATGCGGACAGGAACGAATGAACGGGAATCAAGACGAAAACGGTGCTTTAAGTGAAATGGTTCCACATAACCCAACATAAAAAAACGATGTAACATGATTTTGACTTGTTTGTTTCCACTTTTTCATGAGATTTTTAAATTTCGGGAAACTATACGCTCTTTGTTTCCGCTTAATATCAAACCAATCATTAAAGCCCCCTACATGAGGGGGCTAAATAAGAAGGTGTGTCCATTATGTTCCTTGAATATTTAACAGATATGTCCTTTGTCCTAATCATATTAGTAGGAAGCATCATTGCTTTACTCTTTGCATTTATGCGAAAGTCTAGGAAAAGACGTGCTCGATAGCTTTATATCCGATATCCTTACGATAAAAGATGCCGCTGCAGTTTACCTTTTCTAATTCCAAATAAACTTTGTCCTGTGCTTCTTTTAATGTGTTTGCTTTCGCAGCTGCTAGGAAAACCCTGCCGCCGTTTGTTATGAATGCACCTGATTCATTCTTTTCAGTGCCCGCATGGAAAACTAGCACATCGCTGCTAATATTTTGCAAGCCTGATAAAATCGCACCCTTCTCATATTCCTCTGGGTATCCAACAGAAGCAGCGACAACTCCTAGCATGGCTTGTTCGTCCCAAACAATAGCAGGTGCTTCTCCATTCATAACGGCCAGCATCACTTCAGCTAAATCAGATTTCATTCTTGGCAGAACAACTTGCGTTTCCGGATCGCCAAATCGGGCATTAAATTCAATCACTTTAGGGCCAACTTCAGTAATGATGAGACCCGCGTATAGAACGCCGCAAAAATTCCGGCCTTCTTGAACAAGTGCTTTCGCTGTCGGTTTTAATATTGTTTCAATTGCAGTCTTTACCGTATCTTCACTTATATGAGGCACAGGGGAATAAGCACCCATTCCACCTGTATTCGGACCCTTGTCTCCGTCAAAGGCACGTTTATGATCTTGGGCAATCTCAAGAGGGATCACCGTTTCTCCATTTACGAAAGCCATTAGTGAAATTTCCTCTCCAGTCAAAAACTCCTCCAGGACAACAGTAGACGAAGCATCACCAAATCTTTCATTTAAAAGCATTTCTTCTAAGCTTTGTCTCGCCTCTTCCATTGTAAGCGCAACGGTCACACCTTTACCTGCTGCTAAACCGTCCGCTTTTATAACAATGGGAGCACCCTTTTCTTCTAGATAAGCTTTTGCATCATCATAAGTGGAGAATACCGCATAATCGGCAGTAGGAATGTTGTATTTCTTCATCAAATCCTTCGCAAATGACTTGCTGCCCTCTATGATTGCCGCTTCCTTTTTAGGGCCAAATACCCTTAATCCTTCCTCCTGGAAACGATCTGATATCCCTTCAAGAAGGGGAACTTCCGGTCCAATCACAGTAAGTCCAATCTCATGTTCTTTCGCAAATTGTACGAGTTGATCTTGTGCGTTTTCCGTAAGGGCTACAAGCTCAGCAACGTCCTCCATGCCTGGATTTCCTGGCGCAACAAATACTTTCTCTACTGACGGACTTTCAGAAAGCTTTCTGCAAATAGCGTGCTCACGGCCGCCTCTTCCTATTACTAGTACCTTCATTATAAACATCCCCCACTTTTAATGTTTAAAGTGTCTAATGCCCGTGAATACCATCGCGATTCCGTACTCATCCGCTTTTTTGATTGAATCCTCATCACGGACAGATCCGCCTGGCTGAATAATAGCTGTAATACCAGCTTTTGCAGCCGCTTCAACTGTATCATCCATCGGGAAGAATGCATCAGATGCCATAGCTGCTCCATTTGCTTTTTCCCCTGCTTGTTCTAAGCCAATTTTCGCTGCACCTACACGATTCATTTGACCTGCGCCAATTCCAAGGGTCATTTCTGCGTTATTCACAACAATGGCATTAGATTTCACATGTTTAACGACCTTCCAGCCAAGCTTTAGCGCTTTCCATTCTTCCTCAGTAGGCTGTCTTTTCGTTGGAATCGTGATTTCTGCGTGATCTAGTGTGTATTGATCAAAATCCTGGATTAATAATCCACCTTCAATAGATGTTAACTTTACTTCTTCTTTATTCTGTTTTGAGAATGGAACGGTTAAAAGACGTAGATTCTTTTTCCCTGTTAAAATCTCTAAAGCCTCTTTTGAAAAAGAAGGAGCAATAATGATTTCTAGAAAAATTTCATATAATTTTTGTGCTGTTTCTTTGTCCACTTCCCTATTGAAGGCAATAATTCCGCCAAAAATTGAAACAGGATCAGCAGCAAATGCTTTTGTAAAAGCATCGTATACTGTTTCTCCACTTCCAACCCCACAAGGATTCATATGCTTGACAGCTACTGCCGCTGGCTCTGTAAATTCCTTTACAATTTGAAGAGCTGCATCCGCATCATTTATGTTATTATAGGATAATTCTTTTCCATGTAATTGCTCAGCATTCGCAATCGAAAACTCTGAGCCTAACGGCTTCCGGTAAAAAGATGCCTTCTGATGTGGATTTTCTCCATATCGCAATGATTGTTTTAATTCATAAGTAACTGTTAATTTTTCAGGCACTTCCACATTAGCAAGCTTCGTCATATATTCTGCAATCATCGCGTCATAAGCAGCAGTATGACGGAATACCTTTGCAGCTAACTTACGGCGAGTTTCCTTTTCTACCTCACCGTTTTGCTTTAATTGGCTTAAAACTGTCTCATAATCGGAAGGATCGACAACAACCGTAACATACTCATGGTTTTTGGCTGAGGCGCGAAGCATAGCAGGTCCGCCGATATCGATATTTTCAATTGCATCCTCAACTGTTACGTCTGGCTTGGCAATGGTTTGCTGGAAAGGATATAAATTTACACATACGACATGAATCGGCTGAATTTGGTGCTCTTCCAATTGTTTCTTATGGCTCGGCTCATCAAACTTAGCTAATAATCCTCCATGGATGAATGGATTTAATGTCTTGACCCGTCCTTCTAATATTTCCGGAAAACCAGTAACGTCGCTGACACCTGTCACAGGAAGTCCAATCTCTTCCAAGGCAGTTTTTGTACCGCCTGTGGAAAGAATTTCAAACCCTAATTCGCTTAATGCCTTTGCGAATTCAGCGACTCCACTTTTATCAGAAACGCTAATTAGTGCTCTTTTCTTCATCAAGTATGCCCTCCAAAAAATTAATGCCTTCTCTAATTCATGAACGTTTTACTCAGCTAGGTGAAAGAGCTATTACAAATTGTTCGTTAGCAACTTTTGTAAAACTGCTGGATAAAGCTGATGTTCAATTCCATGGATTTTAGCTTCAAGACTTTCCATCGTTTCTTCTGAACTAATTTCAACCTCTTGCTGAGCAATAATCGGGCCCGTATCCATTCCTTCATCAACGAAATGAACGGTTACACCGCTAACCCTTGCTTTCGCTTCTAATGCTTGACCAATAGCATCCTTTCCTGGAAAAGCAGGCAGCAAGGAAGGATGAATATTAACGATTTTCCCCTCAAATGCCCTCAGAATAGTTTGTCCAATTAGCCTCATATAGCCAGCTAAAATAATATATTCAACATTGAGATCTTCAAGTTTATTCAAAATTACTTTTTCATAGGTTTCTTTATTTGGGTACTCTTTAGCAGTAAAAATAAACTGAGGAATATTCCCTTTTTCAGCCCGTTTAATACAAAATGCATCGGGCTTATCACATACAAGCAATTGAATATCAGCTTGAAGCTCGCCTTTTTGAACTGCATCTATAATGGCTTGGAAGTTCGTCCCGCTGCCAGAAGCAAATACTGCAATCTTTTTCATTATAAAATCTCAATTCCTTCTTTATCAGTTACTGTTCCTATCAGATAAGCCTTTTCGCCGTTCTCATTAAAATGGGACATCACATCATGTGCAATTTCTTGATCCACTGCTAAGACCATTCCTGTTCCCATATTAAAAATATTGTACATTTCTTTACGGTCTAATTCGCCAATCTTCTCCATTAATTTAAAGACAGCAGGTACTTCCCAATTGCTTTCTTTTAATTGTGCACCTAAGCCTTCAGGAAGCATGCGTGGAATGTTTTCAATAAAACCGCCGCCTGTAATATGGGCCATCCCTTTAATTTTGAATTTATTCAATGCAGAAAGAATCGGCTTTACGTAAATCTTCGTTGGACGCAAAAGCTCCTCTCCTAACGTGCAGCCTAATTCATCAACATGGTCCGTTAACGACATGTTAGCTTGATCAAAAAATAATTTTCTAACTAAAGAATATCCATTGCTGTGAATTCCACTTGAGGCAAGGCCAATGAGTGCGTCTCCACTTTTAATATCTGTGCCGCTGATAATGTTTGACTTTTCACAAGCACCGACAGCAAATCCGGCAAGATCATATTCTTCTTCCGTATACATGCCTGGCATTTCAGCTGTTTCGCCTCCAACAAGTGCACACCCTGCCTGTTCACACCCATCGGCAATCCCTTTAACAATCGCCTCAATCTTAGATGGCTCAGCTTTACCGCAGCCAATATAGTCTAAGAAATAAATCGGCTCCGCCCCTTGGACAACGATATCGTTTACGCACATAGCAACAGCGTCAATACCAATTGTATCGTGTTTATCCATCATAAATGCGAGCATTAATTTCGTTCCTACTCCATCTGTACCCGATACAAGAACAGGTTCTTTTAAATTCAGAACCGATAAATCAAACATCCCGCCAAATCCGCCCAAACCACCGAAAACACCTGGGCGAACCGTTTTCTCTACATGTTTTTTCATTCGCGATACCGCTTCATAGCCTGCTTCAATATCGACTCCAGCCTGCTTATATGCATTTGCCATTATTAGTCCTCCTCGTTAGAAAAGCGTAAGTGCTAGACAATTTATTCTTAAAACAGTTCAAAACAAAAGCGACATCTTTCAATGCCGCTTTATCAAATTCATCTCAATATATATCCTATCAAAATCCTATTAACCGACTGGAACCTTTTCCTCGCTTTTAACCGGATTGATTTCAGTTGGATAATTGCCTGTAAAGCAAGCAAGACAAAGGCCATGTGGTTGACCAGATTTATTTTTATTAATCGCTTCAGCCATTCCTTCTACACTTAAAAAGGTTAAAGAATCCGCACCCAGAATCTCTCTAATTTCTTCTATTGAATGATTAGCAGCAATTAATTCTCTTTTAGTGGACATATCAATCCCATAGAAGCATGGATTATTAATGGTAGGAGAGCTAATCACTACATGTACTTCAGTTGCGCCTGCTTCCCGAAGCAAGTTAACAATTCTTTTGCTCGTTGTCCCACGAACAATCGAGTCATCTACCATGATCACTCGTTTTCCTTCTACAACACCTCTAACAGGAGAAAGCTTCATTTTTACACCTTGCTCTCTGAGAGCTTGTGAAGGTTGAATAAATGTCCGTCCCACATAGCGATTTTTAATTAGTCCCATTTCATATGGAATTCCAGTAACTTCTGCATATCCGATCGCAACTGAAATACTAGAATCTGGAACACCTGTAACCACATCTGCTTCAATCGGAGCTTCAAGTGCCAATTGCTTCCCAAGTCTTTTTCTGGCAGAATGAACATTTATGCCATTAATATTGCTATCCGGCCGTGAAAAATAAATATATTCCATCGCACACATAGCTGTTTGCGATGCCACTGAAAACATTTCCGAATGGAGTCCTTCATCACTAATAACAAGCAATTCTCCAGGATGAATATCGCGTTCAAATTTTGCTCCGACAATATCAAAGGCACATGTTTCAGATGCAACAACATATGCATCTCCTAGTTTTCCGAGAGCAAGAGGCTTCATGCCGTTCGGATCAAGAGCAACAATTAATTCTGTTTCAGTCATGACTAGGAAAGCATAGGCTCCTTTTAACATCGATAAAGCATTTTTCACCCGATCCTTTAAAGAAGTAAATCCGCCTCTTCTAATAAGGTGAGCTAAGATTTCCGTATCCGAGCTCGTTTGAAAAATACTTCCTTGGTTTTCGAGCTGATGCCTTAATGCTTTAGCGTTGATTAAACTTCCATTATGGCAAAGAGCCATGCTGCCACTTTGTGAATGGAATAGGAGGGGCTGGATATTTTCATATCCGCTTCCTCCGTTAGTTGAATACCTTACATGGCCAATGGCTGAGCTGCCTGCTAATTCTTTCATCGATTCAGCTGTAAATACTTCATTCACAAGTCCATCGCCTTTTACGCCTCTTAGCTTGGACCCATCCGTCACAACAATTCCAGTTCCCTCTTGACCCCGATGCTGTAAGCTATGAAGGCCATAATATGTTATTTGAGATGCATCTGTATGGCCCCATACACCGAAAATTCCACATTCTTCTTGTAAGCCTTCTAGTTCAGCAGGCATGGAATAGCCCCTTTCCAGGCTTGTCGAAGTACATCAACTTGCTCGGTAAGCACAGTTTCCTTCTCTTCTGAATTAATTTGAAGAACTCCTGTATCTGTAACCTCACCAAGTAGTTTTGCATCAACTAAGCCTTCAAATTCTTTTTGGTTTTCTTTTTTAACCGATAGTAAGAAACGGGATTGTGATTCACTGAATAAGGCAGACACAATATTTCCTGAAATCTCAATATTGGCACCAAGACCTTTTGTACCCATTAAGCTTTCAGCAATGGCAACGGCCAATCCACCTTCAGATAAATCATGAGCAGAAGCTACTACCCCCGCGCGAATGGCAGTTAGTACTTGTTTCTGATACTTTTCTTCAATATCTAGATCCAGTTCAGGCGCTTTTCCAAAAATCTTTCCGTACGTTAATTTTTGTAATTCGCTCCCGCCGAATTCATCTTTCGTTTCACCTAATAAATAGATCAGATCTCCTGCATCTTTAAAATTTTGAGTTGTTGCGTGGTCAATATTTTCAAGAAGACCGACCATACCAATTGTAGGAGTTGGATAAATTGCTTTTCCGTCGTATTGATTCGATAATGATACATTTCCGCCAATAACTGGTGTGTTTAATTTGCGGCATGCTTCACTGATACCATCAGCAGATTTATCGATTTGCCAGAAAATCTCCGGGTTATCAGGGCTGCCAAAGTTTAAGTTATCTGTAACTGCTAAAGGCTCTCCGCCAGAGCAAACGATATTTCTCGCTGCTTCAGAAACGGCAATTTTCCCGCCTGTTTCTGGATCAAGATAAACATAGCGTCCATTACAGTCCGTTGTCATCGCTAAGCCTTTGCGTGTTCCACGGATTCTAACCACAGCTGCATCAGAGCCAGGGGCAACAACTGTATTCGTACCAGCCATATAATCAAACTGATTATATACCCATTCCTTACTAGCAATAGTTGGTTGTCCGAGAAGCTTAACAAGCGTTTCTTTATGATCACTGACCGCAGGAATATCATTTTCCATTGCTTGGAACTCACGGAAATATGCCGGCTCTTGTGATGGCTTATTATAGACTGGTGCTTCCTCTGCTAATGCATCAGCAGGTACTTCTGCTACGACTTCACCTTTGTGCAGTAGACGGAGCATTTTATCGTCTGTTACTTTTCCAATTGAAACGGCCTCAAGATGATATTTCGCAAAAAGATCGGTGATTTCTTGCTCTCTGCCAACTTTTACAACAATCAACATTCTCTCTTGTGATTCAGAAAGCATCATTTCAAAAGCCGACATTCCAGGTTCTCTCTGAGGAACGAGGTCTAAGTTCATTTCTACTCCTGAACCTGCTTTACTTGCCATTTCAGCTGAAGAACTCGTTAAGCCAGCTGCCCCCATATCTTGAATACCAATCAGCGCATCTGATTGAACTAACTCTAGGCAAGCTTCCATTAGACGCTTCTCTAGGAACGGATCACCTGCTTGAACTGCAGAACGTTCTTCAACTGGTTCGTCTTTTAATTCAGCTGAAGAGAAGGATGCTCCATTAATTCCATCGCGGCCTGTTGGTGCTCCTACATACATCACCGTGTTTCCAATTCCACGCGCCTGTCCTTTTTGAATATCCTTATGGTCAAGCAACCCAACTACCATTGCGTTCACTAGCGGATTTTTTTCGTAGGCTGGATCAAACTGAACTTCTCCACCAACAGTTGGTACTCCAATTCGGTTCCCATAGCCAGCAATACCAGCAACCGCTTCTTTGAATAGATACTTCACACGTGGCGAATCTAATTCACCAAAGCGTAATGAATTCAGTGCGGCAATTGGTCTTGCACCCATTGAAAAGACATCGCGAAGAATTCCTCCTACACCTGTTGCTGCCCCTTCATAAGGCTCAATAGCAGATGGAGAGTTATGGCTTTCGATTTTGAAAACAACCGCTTGCTCATCGCCAATATCAACAATTCCTGCTCCTTCCCCTGGACCTTGAAGAACTCTTTCACCCGTTGTAGGGAATTTTCTTAAAATGGGTTTAGAGCTTTTATAGCTGCAGTGTTCAGACCACATGCCAGAAAATAGACCTGTCTCTGTGTAGTTTGGAAGGCGGCCGAGAATTTTCTCAATCATCGCAAATTCTTCATCCGTTAAACCCATTTCTTTATAAATTTTATCTGCTTTAATTTGTTCTGGACTTTGTTCAAGCATTAGCGACATGTGCTTCCCTCCAATTTTTCACGATCGATTGAAAAAGCTTTAAACCATCCAATCCTCCGATTATCTCTTCAACTGCTCTCTCCGCATGAGGCATAATTCCTAAAACATTACCTTTTTCGTTCGTAATCCCAGCGATATTTTCAAGGCTTCCATTCGGGTTAGAGCCATTATACGTAAATACAATTTGCTTATTTTCTATTAAACTTTTAAGTGTTTCCTCGTCACAATAGTAATTGCCATTCCAGTGTGCGATTGGAAGTGAAAGAACTTCATTTTGTTGATATTCAGATGTGAACATCGTCTCATTATTTTCAACTTTTACTTCCACTGAGCGACAGATAAACTCTAAGCCTTCATTTTGTTTCACGGCTCCTGGAAGAATACCTGCTTCTAATAAAATTTGGAACCCGTTGCTTACGCCGATTACCGGCTTTCCTGCTTCTGCTGCTTTTTTTACTTCTTGGATAATTCTGCTGTGGCGTGCAATGGCACCTGGACGTAGATAATCCCCAAATGACGCGCCGCCTGGAAGGATGATTCCGTCAAAACCCTCAAGATTTTCCGCCTCGTGACTAACAATCTCCACTTCTTCCCCGAGAACATCTTTTACAGCATTGTACATATCAACCTCATTGGAACCTGGAAAAGCAATGACTGCTAGCTTCACTGAGCAACTACCTCCTCGATTTCAAAACGGTAATCTTCGACATTCAAGTTAACTAATAATTTTTCACACATTTCCTTTACGATTTCATCGATATTACGATCTGTTTTTTCTAAAGTTAACTCTACATATTTACCAATACGAACATCGGACACTTCGCCGTAATTTAGCTTGTGAAGCGAATCTTTTGCAACTGTACCTTGAGGATCGATAACACTTTCTCTTAATGTGACGAATACTTTTACTTTGTACATACTGTTTGGCCTCCCAGTTTGGCTATTATTTTTTTATATGAATCTCTTAAACCTTCAATATCTTTTTTCATGAAAGTTCCCTAAGGTGAAGAGTGGGGAATTTTTATTTGATAAGAGGCAAAGAATCCTTCACCTCTTATTTTTTATAAACCTAGTCGTTCAAAAATTGTTTCGACATGCTTAATGTGGTAATGATAATCAAAGCAATCATCAATTTCGTTAGAGTCAAGCTTAGCAGTAATCGTCTCATCCTGCTCGATCAAGCTGCGAAACGGAACTTGCTTCTCCCATGCTTCCATCGCACGCAGCTGGACAGTGTCATACGCTTCTTCGCGTGTAAGCCCTTTATCGATAAGAGCGAGTAAAACGCGCTGCGAGTAAATTAATCCTAGCGTGCGATCCATATTTCTCTTCATATTTTCAGGGAATACGGTTAAATTCTTTACTATATTGCCAAAGCGATTAAGCATATAATTTAAGGCTATGGTTGCATCTGGGATGATGATTCTTTCGGCAGAGGAATGAGAGATATCTCGTTCGTGCCATAATGCTACGTTTTCGTAGGCAGTGAGCATATACCCGCGGATCACCCTTGCCATCCCAGTCATATTTTCTGAACCGATTGGGTTTCGCTTGTGCGGCATAGCCGATGAGCCTTTCTGACCTTTTGCAAAAAACTCTTCTACCTCACGTGTTTCACTCTTTTGAAGACCGCGTATTTCTGTCGCAAATTTTTCAATGGATGTGGCAATTAAAGCGATTGTGCTCATATAGTGCGCATGGCGATCACGTTGTAATGTCTGTGTTGAAATGGGTGCTGGCTTCAAGCCAAGCTTCTCGCATACATATTTCTCTACATAGGGATTAATATTCGCGTATGTTCCAACGGCTCCTGAAATTTTCCCAAATTCTATGCCTTCAGCTGCTTCCTTAAAGCGATTTTCGTTACGCTTCATTTCCTCGTACCAAAGAGCAAGCTTCAGGCCGAAAGTAGTTGGTTCAGCATGGACACCGTGCGTACGGCCCATCATAACTGTATATTTATGTTGTTGTGCTTTGTTTTTCAAAATTTCAACGAAACGTTCAAGATCTTTAAGAAGGATTTGATTTGCTTGCTTAATTTGGTAGGAAAGAGCCGTATCCACAACATCTGTTGACGTTAATCCGTAATGAACCCATTTTCTTTCTTCACCGAGTGTCTCAGAAACGGCACGGGTAAAAGCCACGACATCATGTCTTGTCTCTTCCTCGATTTCTTTAATGCGTTCCATATTAAAGGTAGCATTCTCGCGGATTTTTTGAACATCCTCTTTTGGAATATCGCCAATCTCCGCCCATGCTTCACATGCAAGAATTTCAACCTCTAACCACGCCTGAAACCGATTCTCCTCCGCCCAAATCGCGCCCATTTCTGGCCTTGTATAGCGTTCAATCATCTTTTAGCCTCCGATCTTTTATCTCACATCGGACCAAATGCCGCTATCCTCAGCTTCACCAATTGCCGTTTCAACTGAATCGCGCAAGAGAGTTACATGACCCATTTTGCGTTTATGTTTGGCATCCTTTTTACCGTACAAATGAATTTTCCAATCATTTAATGACGGAATCTTCTTTATTAATGGTTCCTGATGTTCTCCTAATATGTTTACCATTAATGTTGGTTTTAATAGATGTGTACTGCCAAGCGGCCAATTACAAACTGCACGGATATGCTGCTCAAACTGCGAGGTTTCGCAAGCTTCAATGGAATAATGCCCTGAATTATGGGGCCTTGGCGCAAGCTCATTAATGTAAATGTGATCATCAGCTGTCAAAAACATCTCGACTGCCAATGTTCCGACAAGGTCGAATGCTTCTGCAAGCTGCTTAGCTGCATCTACAGCAGTTTCCTTTGCCTGTTCCGATATTCTTGCCGGTACGATTGTTTGATGAAGAATATTGTCTTTATGAATATTTTCTCCAACTGGCAAAACAGCCGTTTCACCAGAAACGCTTCGAAAAATAATAACCGAGATTTCTTTTTCAAACGGAATCCACTTTTCAAGGACACAAATTCCTTTTTCAAGAAGCTTTGCCGCTTCTACAATATCTTGCTCGTTTCTAATGACGTATTGTCCTTTTCCGTCATATCCGCCTCTAGCCGTCTTTAATACTGCCGGAAATCCGAGTTGCTCGATATTTGCATATATATCGTCTATTTCTCTAATCACTGCATATGGAGCAACCTCTGCACCGGCTTTTTTTATGGCTGCTTTTTCCTTTGTCCTATCCTGTGTTATTTCAAGCAATGCAGATCCTTGAGGGACATAGGTGTTGGCACATAACCAATCCAAGGCTTCCGCGTTAATATTTTCAAATTCATACGTAATGACATCACTTACTTTTGCCAGTTCCTTTATAGAATCAATGCTGTCATATTCACCGATAATGGCATGATCAGCGACTTGCCCGCATGGTGAATCTTCGGTCGGGTCAAGCACTGCAATCCTAAATCCTTGTGCTTTTGCGGCAATCGCCATCATTCTTCCTAATTGTCCACCGCCAATAATTCCAATCGTTTGACCTGGTAAAATGACTTTTTTAGACAAGCTCATCACTACTTTCTAAAACTTCTTGTTTCGTGTTTTCTCTTTTTTGTTCTAGACGATCTGCCATATGTGAATCAAAGGCACCAAGTATTTGTGCTGCAAGCAGACCGGCATTTGTCGCACCTGCCTTGCCAATAGCCACTGTTGCTACCGGCACTCCACCTGGCATCTGTACAATGGAGAGTAAAGAGTCCAAACCGTTTAGCGCTTTTGATTGGATTGGAACACCAATGACTGGAAGTGTCGTTTTAGCTGCAACCATACCTGGTAGATGAGCAGCACCTCCAGCCCCGGCAATAATCACCTTAATGCCTTTTTCTCTCGCCTTTTCCGCATATTCAAACATGAGATCTGGAGTTCGATGGGCGGAAACAACCTTTTTTTCATATTGAATTTCAAGCTCATCCAGGATATCGCAAGTATGCTTCATCGTTTCCCAATCTGATTTACTACCCATGATCACTGCAACTTCTGCCATCTTTTTTCCTCCAGCACTAAGTTTTATACAAAATAAAATGCCCAGACAAATACTATCTTCAAAGAGAGAAAGTATTTGCCTGGGCAAAAAAGCATACAGGAACACACCTAAATAGAACAGGATGAATTCCTATTTACGCCAGTCATATTTACTTTCCCTCATAGTCCAATAATTAACGGTTATTGGGTAGATACTTATGGGCCTTATTCCCATTATTATATGAGGGGGATTATTCGCTTCATTTATTTCTTATATGCACATCTTAACAACTATTGATAGTAATGTCAACCAATAATCGAACAATACATCTAATTACTTATATATCGTTCGTGTTTTATCATTCAATTACTTTAGCTTCAAACAGAATCTGGCGTCCTACTGGCTCATAGGTAGTCGTTTGGCCTATCTTTTTTTCCTCAAAGATCGGCTTTTCTGTTCTTCTAACAGGAAAATACCCTGCCTTTTTTATTCGCTCTAGACACATATCAATGGTTTCATTTTCC
Source organism: Bacillus sp. JJ1773 (assembly GCF_036962035.1). NCBI lineage: Bacteria > Bacillati > Bacillota > Bacilli > Caryophanales > Bacillaceae > Bacillus > Bacillus sp. JJ1773. Next base: position 1,145 of record NZ_JBALNX010000021.1, on the reverse strand, counting down.
TGCACTTCAAAAACCATTTTCTTTTTTCCTTTACTCATGAAAATAACTTCCCTTTCTTTACGCTTTTCACCCAAAAGCCGCCATGAATGGTTTTCGGCTCGTACGCAATAATAAACGCTTTCGGATCAAGCTCTTTAATCGTATGGTATAACTTTAATTCATATTTTCTTGGTGTCAGGATCTGCAGAGCCATCCGATCCCCTTCTAAGCCGTTAGCTGCCCAGGTTGTCACACCATAGCCCTTTTCCCTTAGCATCTTCGGCATGTCCAAATCATATTCTTTTGTTATTACATTCACGGTAATATAACCAAGGGCGAGCTTTTCCTCAATTTTCATCCCAACAATAACACCAATCCCATAACCAACCGCGTAAGCAATCAAATTCTGGATTTCATTAAGGTTATCAAGAACCAAACCTAACCCCACTACATAAATAACAACTTCAATCATACTAATAAAAGCAGCCAAGTATCTCTGGCCTTTTAACGTTAAGATCATTCTGATCGTAAAGAAGGATACATACACAATATTGATTAACAGAATAATAGTTATCATTAAAAAACCACTTTCTAACAAAGAAAGCTCCCCCTTTATAGTGACAGTCTACTTCCTAATATATTGTTAATTCCCTTTTGATACCATTTTAACACCTAATATTGAATATTAATTGTACATAAGATTGGTGATTTTGCGAAGGGGAAATTAATTTTTGGAACTAAGATTGCTTAACATGTATAAAATGGCTTTTTTCGTTGTTGCTTGGAGCATCTAGTATTTTTGAATAGGATCATGAATGAGGTGGGGAAAATGGGGGCCTTAACTACATTCGAGTGTTTTTTTTGCCAAAGGGAGTTTTAGACTGCTCTTAACTACTTTCGATGGATTTTTTCTTGCTGATGGGCGTTATAAATAGCTCTTAACTTCCTTCGGACTACTTTTTTCATGACGGTGGGCGCTATAATCCTAGCTTTTGTTTTGTGCAGCGGCATTAATAATGCTACCTTATCTCAATTTTAGGTAACATTAATAAATTGTCAAACATTAACATCACACCATTATAGGATTTATCATTTATAAAGCCATTAAAACCCACAAAAAAAAGAACATCTAAATGATGTTCTTTTTTTGCCTAGCGACGTCCTAC
>NZ_JBALNX010000020.1:0-23694 GCF_036962035.1 Bacillus sp. JJ1773 | reverse complement strand
AACTGTAATTGATTAATAGAAATTTAGTAAATAAATATATGCCATAAACAAATAGTTCTATTAAATTTTGCACTGAAGTGGCACTTAAATAGTATGTAATTACAGATGAAGAAAAGAGATATTTTTATAAAAAAATATTCAAAAAATTACGTTTACAACGAAAATTCAGTGTGTTATTATCTTAAATAATTGAAGTGGTACTTCAATAAAGATTCTTTTAATCAAGTAATCTATTTCAAAAAAATTAATTATTTAAGGAGAATGACGATGAATTTTCATGGTATTTTGGTTCCTTTGGTTACCCCTTTTAATAGTGATAAAAGTTTGGATGTAGAAACCTTAAAACAATTGACTAACAGATTTATTGATAAAGGTGTTGCTGGCTTGGTGGTGTGTGGAACCACTGGCGAATATTACACATTAAACGAAGCAGAGCGTGAAACCGTTTTAAAAACCGTAGCAGAAGTCGCCAAAGGTCGTGTAACATTGATTGCCGGTATCAATGATTTATCAACCGAAGGGGCAGTAAACCGTGCCAAGCAAGCTAAAGAGTTGGGCTATGAGGGTTTAATGCTTTCACCCACTCCTTATAGCCTGCCTGATCAAAATGGTGTGATTGCGCATTACGAAACTGTAGCATCAGCAACGGATTTACCTATTATCATGTACAACTTTCCTGCTCGCATTGGCATTGAAATTGAGTATGACACAGTGGTGCATTTGGCAAAGAATCCAAATATTGTCGCTATTAAAGAGAGCAGTGGTGACTTTAGCCGGGCTTTACGCTTACTACAAACCCCATTTGAGAATTTTGAAGTGATTTGCGGTTGTGATGATCAACCCGTAGACTTTTTCTTCTGGGGTTCGAAAAGCTGGATTGCTGGTGCAGGTAATGTGTTTCCAGAAGAGCAAGTCGCCATGTTCAATGCTGCTCAAGCTGGTGACTGGGACAAGGCTAGACAAATTATGCGCGAGATTTACCCTGCGATTCATTCAATGGAGTCTGGTAACTACAACCAAAAGGCAAAATTAGGCTGCCTAAAAGGTGAAATCAATGTTGGTACGGTACGCCTGCCTTTATCTGAATTATCTGAAGGGGAAAAAGCAGAATTCTTGGCTTTCTTTAAATAATCATTGGAGGAGAGACAAATGACCGTAACAAAAGAACAAGTCTTTGCCCTCGCCAAAGAAGGCAAACTATGGGCAGGCAACTTAATTGATGGTTTTACGAGCGCTGCAGGCAAATTAGAAAACCGCACCCCTATCGACAACAGTTTAATTGGCTATATCGCTGATGGGGATGCACAGGATGTGGATGCGGCTGTTAAGGTAGCGAGAGACACATTTGAAGCTGGGATTTGGAGTCAATTATCCCCTAGTGAGCGCAAAAAAGTGATGATTCGCTGGGCACAATTGCTAGAAGAACATAGCGAGGAATTGGCTGCGTTGGATTGCGTGGATGCTGGTAAGCCCATTACTGAATGTTTAAATACCGACATGCCAGCAACAATCGATACATTTTATTGGTACGCCGAAGCGATTGATAAACTATTTGGCAAAGTCGCTCCTACGGGTAAAGATGCCTTGGGCTTGATCGTCACTGAACCGATTGGTGTGGTTGGTGCTGTATTGCCTTGGAACTTCCCCGCGCAAATGTTTGCTTGGAAAGTGGCACCTGCTTTAGCCACTGGTAATTCTGTGATTGTGAAACCTGCTGAATTAACTTCACTGAGCGCTTACCGTATGATTGAACTTGCTTATGAAGCGGGTGTACCAAAAGGCGCTTTAAGCATGGTGTGTGGTTTGGGTGAAAAAGTAGGCGAACCATTGGGGAGGCATATGGATGTGGATATCGTCTCATTCACTGGTTCAACTGAAGTAGGGAGATATTTCCTGAAATACTCAGCAGAAAGTAACCTTAAAGAAATTGTCTTAGAGTGCGGTGGCAAAAGCCCGCAAGTGGTATTTGAAGATGCTGATTTGGATGTGGCTGTTCCACAAATTCTATCTGCCGCCTTCTGGAATATGAGTGAAAACTGCAGCTGCGGTTCACGATTAATTGTACATGAATCCATTAAAGAGGAATTATTAGAAAAATTAAAGTCTGGCTTAACAAGCTGGAAAGTAGGCAACCCCATGGATGAGTCGGTTGCCATTGGCCCCATGGTTGAAGAAGCACACTTTAATAAAGTGAAAGCGTTCTTGGATATAACTCTTCAAGAAGGTGGTCGCTTAGTAGCTGGCGGCAACATTCACAGTGATGTGGGTAGTGGCTGGTACATCGAACCTACTATTTTTGACAATGTAACTGCCAATATGACCTTGTTTCAAAATGAAGTCTTTGGTCCTATTTTAGCGGTTAGCACGTTTGAAACGGAAGAAGAAGCCATAGCTCTTGCCAATAACACCTCTTACGGTTTGGCTGCTTCTTTTTATAGTCAAAATGTAAACCGGACGATGCGCGTGGCACGTGCCATTAAAGCAGGAACCATTTCTGTAAATGGCTTTAGCGAGGGCGATATCACCACACCGTTTGGTGGCTTTAAACAATCTGGCTTCGGTGGCAAAGACAACGGCTTAGAAGCATTTGAACAATATGTGCAAACAAAAGTGATTTGGTACGTTAATTCATAAAAAATCTGAGTTGACATAATTGGGGGAGTAAATATGGCGAAAACAGAAAATAAGCAGTTAAAAAAAGTTGTTGCTGCATCTATGGTTGGATCTGTAGCTGAATGGTATGAGTTTTTCTTATATGGTACCGCATCTGCCCTCGTTTTTGGTGAATTGTTTTTCCAACAAACTGGAAGCGCTATTGACGGCATCCTAGCAGCATTTGCTCTCTATGCAGTAGGCTTTTTAGCTAGACCTATTGGGGGACTTGTTTTTGGTCATTTTGGTGATAAAATTGGGCGTAAAACGTTATTACAGGTCAGTTTGATTATTGTTGGAATTACGACCTTCTTAATGGGATGTCTTCCAACATTCAATAGTATTGGTTATTGGGCTCCTGTTTTACTCGTTACTTTACGTTTAATTCAAGGTTTTGCTTTTGGCGGAGAATGGGGAGGAGCTGTTCTTTTAGTATCTGAGCACAGCCCTAGTAATAGACGTGGTTATTGGGCAAGTTGGCCGCAGACAGGCGTGCCATTAGGAAATTTATTAGCAACAATTATCCTCTTAATTGCATCTAAAAGCTTAAGCCCCGAGCAATTTATGGATTGGGGTTGGCGCGTAGCATTTTGGTTCTCCGCAGTTGTCGTACTAATTGGTATTTGGATTCGTAAAAGTGTTGATGATGCCCCTGTTTTCAAAGAGGCACAAGAAAAACAAGCTAAATTAGAAAAACAACAATTAGGTATTATAGAAGTGTTGAAAGACCATAAAAAGGCTATTATTGCTGGTATTGGAGCTCGTTTTGCAGAAAACATCTTATACTATATAGTTGTAACTTTCTCCATTAGTTATTTAAAACTTGTCGTCGGTAAAGATACGACACAAATTTTAATATTAATGTTTGGTGCCCATGCTATTCACTTTTTCTTTATTCCATTAATGGGACACTTAAGCGATGTTTGGGGACGTAAGCCAATCTATATTACAGGAGCCATTTTAACCGCATTTTGGGGATTTATTGGATTTCCAATGATGGATACAGGAAATGATTGGTTAATTATGTCTGCCATTACGATTGGTTTATTCATACAATCGATGACGTATGCACCATACTCATCATTAATGACAGAGTTATTTCCAACTCACATCAGATATACAGCTTTGTCTTTGTGTTATCAAGTAGCACCAATATTAGCAGGATCATTGGCTCCATTAATTTCATTAAGTCTCCTAACTAAATTTAATAGCTCCATCCCAATTTCAATTTATTTAGTCGCATCAAGTATCATTTCTATTTCATGTATCATGTTAGTAAAAGAAACAAAAGGAAAGTCACTCACTTTTGATAAAGCAGGATAAATATTTTCGCCAGCTTTACACATTTGTTGGTATTAAAGTCTTTGAAAAATTTATCAATAATTAAGAAGTAACCAAACATGTATGTTAAAAAAAAGTAGCCTTTCTTTGGAGAGGCGCTTTTTTGTTTATTATATGGGAGCAGATCTGCGTAAAACCTAGTGAAAAATAAAAGTTCTGGTTGCAATTTTTTAAAAACCGATTAATTGAAAAGTAAAAGGTTTGATATTGCCTCAAGACAATCTGTATATATTTTGTTGATGTAGTATCGAGTTCTTGATTATCTAATTTCGGAAACGGTAATGCTTTTTATACAAATAGAGCAGGAGCTACTTTACATGTAAAAATGATATAATATATCTAAAATTATTAATATGAATCGGAGGCGCATGTCAATGCAGAAAATCAAAATCGGGAATTATTTATCTTTCACACGAATAATGAAGAAATAAGGGTAATTGAAAGCCATTATATAGCTAATATAAGGATTGGGGGATTCCATTGTTAAAAACAATTAATCAAACCTTTATTGATGAATTAGTATTAACTGCTGTATCCAAGAAACACATTTTCGGTGCTGTATTATGTGTTGAAAAGGGGGATGAATCGTTATCTGTTACAAGTGCTGCTGGAAATCTAACTACAAATCGGCCCTATTTCATCGCTAGCGTAACAAAATTATATGTAACGGCTGTCTTGCTGAAACTAAGATCAGAAAATAACCTCCAACTTCATGATGAAATCTCCAAATATTTACCTAATGATATCCTACACGAACTCCACATGCTTAAAGGTATAGATTACTCCAAGGGAATAACAATTCAACATTTAATGTCCAATACATCGGGAATTCCTGATTATTTTACTAGTGATGTGATTGCCGAATTAACAGCAGGGAACGATCAAAGCTGGGGCTTTGAAAAAACCATAGCAAGTGCAAAACAGAAAAAACCGAAATTTGTCCCTGGAAAAAGGGCTCATTATTCTGATACCAATTATCAGCTTTTAGGGAAAATCATTGAAACAATTACGGAAAAAGATATTCATACAGTATTCAAGGAGGTTATTTTTGATGAACTAACATTAGAGACAACATACCTATTTGAAGAACTGAACGATGTAAAGCCAGCACCTTTCTATTTTAAAGATAAGGAACTGCATTTGCCTCTATACATGTCTTCCATAGGACCAGAGGGAGGCATTGTATCGACAGCGAGAGAATCTATGGTTTTTTTAAAGGCATTTATAAATGGTCACTTTTTTCCTAAAGAATATTTCAATGAGCTAAGAAATTGGAAGATTCTTTTTGGTCCAGGATTATTTTTTTATGGTGTTGGGATTGCAAGTCAGCCCATATCTTTTAAACAATTTAAAGAGGGTTTAATTGGACATTGGGGCCAAACAGGTGCTTTTTCGTTTTACCATCCAAAGACTGATCTTTACTTTACAGGAACTGTTAATCAGTTTTATGGGCATAGAATTGCAGCAAAGATGATGATAGATGTCATCAAGATGTATAAAACAAAGAGTTGATGTTGTTCTAAATTCCACAATTAGGGCGCCTATCTTGAATAAGAAGGGCGTTCTTTTTGAATTGGGCTAAATAATAGAGAATCTCAAGAAAAAATTGATTAGTAATAGTTACATAATTAAGCCACAGAAGACAAATATGGGTTTTTCGCTTTTTTATTGGACGGGTATCTACTCGTGTTACTCTAGAATACATTACTTAAAAAGGTGGTTTAATAGATTTAAATCTAAATGTAAAAATATATAAACAAATTTTCAACCGAAAATAGACATAGTATACTAATCATTGAAATTTATTGAAAGTTGAGGATTACCATGATAAAGAAGCTGACAGAACTCTTGCGACCTACTAACCTTTTAGTAATCATTATCTTAATTGTTTTTCCAATCATTCCGATGACATTTATTAGGGCGCTAAATCTAGAGATTGCTGAACCAGATACGTTAGCCTATTTTGGTTCAATTTTAGGAGGAATTTTAACACTTGTTGGGGTGTCTTTAACGATAAGACATTCTGATAATTCATATAAGAAGGCTTTTGACAAAAGCTTAGAAAGTGAATTTATTCAATCCTTTCCTCAAAAAATTGAAGCCATTAATAATGTGAAAATTGAAAGTAAAAAATTCCTTTCAGAATTTAAAACTATGATTGGTCCTGTAATTGAACACCCAGAAGCTGTAGGGATAAACTCTGAAACTCTTAAGGAGTTAAAAAATACTTATAGCCTTAAACTTTTACCAGTGGCAGCAAGATTAGACGGTCATGTCTATGTTGAGGTGATCCATTATTTAGAGGAAATCGATCATTTTAATGATTTTATTCTTGATAAAGATCGGTATATCGAACGTAATGGCCTTGATATGTATAAGGAAGAATTTAAAGTAAAGTATGCACAGGCTTGCCTTAAAATAAGTCGTTCCATCGAATTTTTTGATGAATATCAAAAATCAATGGGGGATTACTTTACAAAGATCACAAAAGATACGAATCTTTGGAAGCATAATCCCATTCTTAGTCATCAACAAAAGAAAAGAAAACTTTATGAAAAACTCTTCCGGAGAGTCGGTCCATTTAAGAGAGAAAAATTTAAGATTACAGTTGCACATAATCAAACCTCTCTTGAAAATCCTTATCATTTAGGGATGCAGAAATTTAAAGAAGTAGTCGAAACAGCATCAAATGAAACGCTTCAAGTTGAAATTCACCCTGGGACACTAGGAACAAATGAAGTTGAATTATTGACCAAGCTGCAAAAAGGAGCCATTGATGTCATTGTGGTTTCCCCAAATGTGGTATCAAGGACAGGGATTAATGAACTTGATCTTTTGACTTTACCTTATCTTTTTGACAGCTATGAGCATTGGGAGAGAGCGGTTGATGGGAAAGTTGGACGGTACATTTCTTCTCTAATTAAAAGAAAGTCAAATAATCGGTTACACGTTTTAGGTTATTTGTCAGCAGGTGTAAGACATTACTATGGAAAGAAACCTATTGTTGGATTAGATGATTTAAAGGGAATGACCGTACGAACACAAACAACAGGTGTTGCCGCGGACTATTTAACAAAAATAGGTGCCATTACAACCTCTATGGTTTGGGGTGAAGTTTACCAAGGACTCCAACAAAAAACGATTGACTTTGCAGAGAATTCATATACTTACTTTGTTGAACAGAACCATCATAAAACAGATAATGGAAAATATATCACGGAGACGGGTCACGATTATACAACTCGCTTTTTGTTAATGAATGGTAAGAAATATGCGGCTTTATCGAGACAACAGAAAAAAGTTCTTATGGAAGCAGTTAAAGTAGCTGTTGAAGAGGAAAGACAAGCATTATATGATCAGGAAGCAGTGTACAAGGAAATCGCTTTACAAGATGGAGCAGAAATATACCAAATTGATCCTCAGCCTTTTAAACAAATTGTGGAGCCTATCCAGCAAATGTTAGCAAAGGATATTGAAACAGAGAATCTGTTAAAAACGATTAAGGAATTAAAACAGATTAGTTAAGCCAGAGGGGAAATCTCTGTTTTCTTGGAATTTGGGTATGGTAAACGCAAGCGCCTTATACACTCTAGACATGTGGAGTGCTGTTCACTGCCTGTAAGAAAAGAATAATACGAGATGTAACAGTGAGAAAAGCCTTTCCATTTGGAAAGGCTTTAAGTTTTTGTAAATATAAAATGGTTCTCTGCGTTGCCAGGGGGAGGATTGAAATTTCCTATAATAAACTTAGCAAATTAAGAGTTAAGTACAGCCAAGTAGCTAGTCTTTCTTATGGTTTATATTTCAGTAAGAGTGCTATTGGCTCTAAGATTAATTTTTTAGAACAAGTCATTAAGGAAGAAAACTGTAGGAAATAGGATTCATCATCTATGTATTTATAAATATTTTTATATTTTGAGCGGCTGCTTTTGTATTTGTAGTTTGAAAAGCGGATGAAAGCAAGTATTTGGGCTGATAGGCAAGTTACCAAAACCAGCTTCAGGTAATAAGTTACTTGTATAAGCCGGAGGAGGGAGAAAATGGGTAGACGAATAAGACATACTTCAAATGATGTGGAGCAGTTAGCTAGGCTTATGCTGGCGGAAGGGATCGGTGAAGGACCCAAAGGGATGAGCATGGTAGGAACGGTTGTGTCCAATCGAGTCGAAGCTGACTGTGCTCCTGACTTCAAAGGGTTGCGCAACATCAGACATGCGATTTATCAAACTATACCTGGGACTGGAATTCCTCATTTCGAGCCAGTCTTAAATGGAACATTGTATACACAACGTCCCAAAGATGCTGACCTCCAAAGGGCTAGGAATTTGTTGCATGGTTATAGGGAACCTCGGTCTAGAATGAATTTGTGGTTTTTTAACCCCAGTCCGGGGAAAAAATTCCGAGCTCCTTGTACCGCCACGATGCCAAGATCCCCCAATACGACGTTCGATCATGCCTACAGGAATCATTGCTTCTATGTGGCTGTACCAGGCTACTGTGAAGAGTTTTATAGATAAATTAAAAAGGAGCTGATCTTCATGACATGTGGAAACTCTAGTTATTATCCAGTGAGTTATTATCCTGGTTATTATCCAGATTCTATGATGCGTAGCAGTGGCACACAATCTGTTGGCTTCCCGACGGCTATGCCAGCTGGACCCTCATATTCTGTACCAACGGTCCCATTAGGTACTGCACAGCAACTTCTCGGAGGTGCGATGGAAGAATCATTTATCGAAAATATTTTACGCTTCAACAAAGGTAAGATTGGTACATTCTACTTTACTTACCAAGGTAACAACCAATGGAATGCGATGGTTTACCATGGACGTGTAGAAACGGCTGGTCGTGACCACCTAATCATCAGCGACCCGAAAAGCGGTAAGCGCTACCTGCTGATGATGGCCAATCTCGACTGGGTGGAATTCGGGGAAAGAATTAATTATCCTTCCCCGACAATCACTCCAGAAGTCCAGGCGTCCCTGACGACAACAGACTGAGTTTGTAGAAAGCTAAAAACCCGCTTACTTTCTTTTTGGAAAATGAGCGGGTTTTTAGTTCTAACACAGATAGATTGTAAATTTAGGAATAAATTGAAGTGAACTTTTTCGATGGTACAATTTCACAATTAATGATCATACAGATTATAAATTCGGTCTGTATGCTTGGATTTAAGAGGAAGAGAGTCAGAGAATCTCTTAGTATGTTTTCAAAATAAAAGACTCTAACCCATGTATAGATTAGAGTCTCTGTTGCAATGGTATTTTATTTATCTATTTGGATTTTGATTGTAATTGGTTCAACGTCCATTTTAACGTTTAATGCGGCATATGATCCGACTTTGTCAATTCTGCCCCAGAACCCTTCCGTTTTGTTTGTTTTTCTAAAGGTAAATTTGAAGCCAATTCCTTTTTTGTCGTCTTCCATATCAAACCAAATGGCCTCTGCTTTTTGGGCCTCGTTATCGATGAGATCTTCAGTTAGCACTTTTTTTAATACTTGCGCACCGAAGATATCGGTTGCCATTGGATTTTTGCTATAGTATTCGATCCCTTTTGTTGTTTCGTGCATTTTATTAAGCTCGAACGTACCAGCAGATACGTTGAACCGGTCGCCTTTTTCCAAGTAGTGCATCGTTACATTGTTCATCGCAAAGCGCTTACCCTTAGGCTTTGTCGCCTCCTGTAAATCAACGATTAATAAACCGCTCTCACCAACAACTTCAATACTGTCATCTGCGCCATGGTATACCATGGCGGAATTTTCATCAATTCCAAAGCCATAACGTGTTTTATTATATTGGGTTGCCACAAGCAAACGTCCAAAACGACCGCGCTCTAGAAAATGCTGGTCAACGATTCCATGTGGAAAAAATCCGAAACCGGTAGTTAGATACAGTTGATCGTTATCTACCTCTTGATCAGAGTGTTTAAGAAGATGAACTCCTTCCGTTAAGGCACTGACGCTCGTTCCATTCGCAATCATCGGATTGCTCATAATCGCAGCACCTGCACTTGAACCGCCAAGAACCGCGCCGTTTTCATATATTTTTCGAATGGCTTGTAATACGACTGTATCTTCTCCATCTGATGTCATTAACGTTTTAACATGTCGTAATTGATCACCGCCGACAAACCAAATCGCGTCAGCTTCTTCTATTTTTTTCGCTATTTCGGGACTATTTCCGTTATCCTTCCACGCAGATTCATCCACGTCCTTTGTCGAAGGATCATCGATTACTGCGATGGGTGCCGTATAAATATTTGCTGCGGAAACACCGTAGTGAATGAAATCCTCTTTATATGCATTAGCACTTCCAATCGGTTCAGCGCTAGAAGCAGGAATAATCGCAATCTCAATATCTTCTAGAGACTTCCCTTTATATTGTTGGGCTAAAGTTAAGTATTTCTTGTAAACCGCCTCATTATCTGAATCCAGGGCACCACCAACAATGACGAGCGAACCAGCATTCTTAGTTACATTTTTATTATTCTCAGCTGCTTCTACATTAAATGATGATATCGTTAAGGCAAACACTGTTAACACAAGAACGCAAATAATGGATAATTTCCTCAACCTTAATCCCTCCAATTTTTATTCAAATGTACCTTTTACAACCGGCACTTTGTTTTCAACCATCACTTTCCCTTTGGCGATGACAGTGTCTATGTCTAGAGTCTCTTTATCTAGTAAAACAATGTCAGCATCTGTTCCTTCTTCAATGCGACCCTTGTTCGAAAGCTTAAGCACATTTGCAGGGTTTAATGTAATAACTTGCAGGGCTGTTTCTAATGAAATTCCATCATTGATGACGGCATCTCGCGCCTCCATATATAAGGAGGAAACTTTTCCAACTTGAAGACCAATTAATTCTCCATTTTCGTTAAAAGTAGGCAGACTGCCTTGGCCATCAGACGAAAAAGTAATATTTTTTAGCGGCACACCGGCATCAAGCATCCGCTTCAACCCTTCGCTACACTTCACTTCTCCTTCTTCAAAAAACTGTGGAACGGAACTCGTCGTAAAATCAACGTAACCACCGTTTTTGGCATACTCAATCCCAGCCAGGAATAAATCTTCATTCCGGTTAATATGGGTTGGGTGAAAGTGGGAAATAGGAATATTCGTCTTTTCAATGACTTCCTCAAGCAAAGAGAGCTTATCTGCCCCATCGCCGAGATGAATCTCAACAAGGCCGGCCTTACCAGCTAAAATCCCGCCATTTCGGGCTGCGGTAGCAATTCTTGCAATTTCATCAGCCGTTGGTTCCGATGACCGATGATCGGCGATGGCAATTTCGCCAATCCCGATAATTTTGTCAATAAAAATGAGATCTTCCTCGATTTTGTTTGTGATCGTTCTTACTGGCAACTGGTACGAACCTGAATGAATAAAGCATGTCACGCCTTCTTCTTCTAAGCCATTTGCTTTCGCAAGCAAGCTTTCCATTCGTCTCGTCGTCCCATCCGTACCAAGAAGTCCGACGACGGTCGTAATGCCAGCAGTGGTTAAATCAGTTAACATCAACTCCGGCGTCCGGGTTTTGAAGCCACCTTCGCCCCCGCCCCCGATGATATGAACATGGGCATCGATAAATCCTGGGACAACGATTTTGTCCGAAGCATCAATAACCGTAATAGGAACAAAATTATCAGGTTGTTCAATGAATTCTCTTACATAACCGATTTTACTATCAACTAGTAATATATCTTTCTTGCCTAAATAATGAGGTGCATACACTTCCCCATTTTTAATTAAAGTAAGCACTATATTCCCCTCCTGCGTTACACTCTAGATGTGCTCTTTTTAAAACGGTCCATAATTGATTAGATGTGCGACAACAACTGCAATTAAGCCAATTACAAATTGGATAATTACTAACGGTAAAACCCACTTTGCCCATTTCGTCCATGGAATCCCAGCGATCGCTAACCCAGCCATTAAAGTACCCGCAGTTGGGAAAATAATATTTCCGATTCCATCAGCAAATGAGAAGGATAGAACAGCAGTCTGTCTTGTAATATCAAGTAAATCAGCGAGCGGTGTCATAATAGGCATTGTTAACATCGCATGTCCGCTTCCAGATGCTAAAATAAAGTGAATCACCGTTTGGAAACTATACATACCCATAACACTGATCGTTCCCGGAACATGACTAATCGCTTCCGATACACCGTACAGCATCGGATCGACGATATGCCCTTGGTTTAAGACAACTAATGTCGCCCGCGATACCCCGATAATTAACGCACCGGTTATTAAAGCAGCGGACCCGCTCATAAAGTTTTTCACAAGATTATCAACAGAAAGTCTGCCAATGATGCCAATAATGATTGTTAAAATAATAAATAACGCCGCAATCTCAGAAAGGTACCACTCGTATTTGATTACTCCGTATGCTAGAACGACATAGGCTGATAGAAATGCTCCAAGAATTAACTTGTGCTTTGTTGTCAATTGCACATTTGATTTCAGCAGCTCGTCGGCAACTGATTTGTCATAATTACCATAAAAACCTAATTCAGGGTTTCGTTTTACCTTCATCGCATAACGATAAACAAAAATCACAGAAACAAGATATACAACAACAAACAAGATTAGGCGTAATCCAATCCCTGAGAATAATGGAAGTTCTGCAATTCCTTGAGCAATACCAACTGTAAATGGATTCATAACAGCTGTTGTAAAACCAGCAGCCGCACCAAGGAGCACAATGGCCATCCCAGTGATCGTGTCAAAGCCAAGGGCGATGGCAAGCGGAATTAATAAAGGTATATAAGCTAGCCCCTCCTCGGCCATCCCCATTAATGATCCTCCAGCAGCAAAAAACAGCATCATTATTGGGATTAACAGCTTTTCCCGTTTCGCTAGTTTTTTCGCCATTGTGGCAATTAAGACATCAATGGTCCCAGTCGCTTTGAATACACCAAAAAATCCCCCAATGATTAAAACAAAGAAAATAATACCGCCGGCTTCCACCATCCCTTTATGAATGGCTTTCACCATATCGAATGGATTTACTGGTGAAGATTCCGTCCATTGAAATGAACCCGCCTCAACAACGGTTCTGCCATCTACTTCTACTCGGTTGTACTCCCCGGCTGGCAAAACCCACGTTAAAATCATCGCCACGACAACTACTCCGAATAGTAACGCAAAGGCATTGATTTGCACCGGCTTCTTTTTAGGCGTGGTTTCCGGTTCCACGTTCTTGCTCAATTGACTCATTAACCCATCTCCTTTATAGAATATTAATGAATGACACTTAATTTATATGCAATTATTGTGCCAATTCGAGGGGTGTGCAAATTCTGAAAATTTAAATCATTAAGGGCTTTATATTGGTTCTTTTTGGTTCCTTTTGGTAGAATAAAAGAACCAGAATCACGCAAAGGGAGGGTTCTACTATCAAACAATCACTTACCTTAATTGCAGGCAGCAGGCAGACAAAACAAGTTTTGCATGAACAGCTGCAACAGTTATTGGGAGATTACGTCCAAATTGAGATTTACTCCACTGATGAAGGGCTACCCACCCAACTGACCGATGATTTCTTTTTGTTCTCATCAGAGGTGACAAGGCTAGAAGCGAATGAGGCGTGTCAGATTACCGGCAAAGAAATGATGGTCGGAAAACGGACAATCCATCACAGATTCATCGACCAGCTATTAAAAATACCGGTAAATTCTGATGTTCTCGTTGTCAATGATGATGATTCCGCAACGATTGAAGTGATCGAATCGCTTTATCAGCTAGGTATTGATCATTTACGGTTCATCCCATATAAGAAGGACCAAATTTTTTATAAAAATATCGATATCGCCATATCTCCCGGAGAAACCCATCTTTGTCCGCCCTCTATTAATAATGTCATTGATATTGGAGTTCGGCTGTTTGATATGGCTACGATTTTAAAAGTAGTAGAATACTTTTGTTTAGGCGAAAAAATCTCGTCATTGATTTCAGAAAGATATATTCGTAACATCATTGATTTACAACGGGAGCTATCATTCGCGGAACAAAATGCAAAACAAATGAAGCAGCATATTCAAAACGTGGTCAACACTGTCGATGACGGCATTATAGCGATTAATAAACAGCATCGGGTCACTGTTTTTAATCGGCGCTTAGGGGCCTTGTTTCATCTTCCTGTTAATGACGCCATCAATAAGCAATTGGAGGAAGTGATTGTCCAACAAGATCTTATCGACTTTATCTTACATAGCAATGAAGAAAGTAAATTTTTTACGATTTACGGTGTGGATCTTGTTATTTTCCGCCATCAAATGGAAACGGAAGATACAATCGTGGCGACTTTTAAGAGTATTCATCAAGCGTTTGAAGTTGAAAAAATGGCGCAGAGGGAATTGAAAAACAAAGGATTTTACGCAAAATACAACTTCGATGATATCGTTGGGGACCACCCGCTCCTCAAAGAAACGAAACAAATTGCCAAAAAACTGGCCCTCTCCGAGCATCCGGTTTTAATTCAAGGGGAAACAGGGACGGGAAAAGAATTATTCGCTCACTCGATCCACCTTCATTCAATGCGAAAAAACGGACCATTTATCGCCATCAATTGTAGTGCTTTAACCGAAAATTTACTTGAAAGCGAATTGTTTGGCTACGAGGAAGGGGCTTTTACTGGTGCGCAAAAAGGCGGAAAAAAAGGGTTGTTCGAATTAGCGGATAATGGAACGATTTTTTTGGATGAAATAGGCGATATTAGTCTAGCCGTTCAATCCCATTTATTACGGGTCCTTCAGGAGAAAGAATTGCGGCGAATCGGAGGGAGAAAAGTCATTCCCATAAATGTCCGGGTCATCGCGGCCACAAATAAGGACATTCAACTAAAATCGGAAGAAGGCTCATTTCGTTCTGATTTATTTTACCGCTTGAACGTTCTTACGCTTTCTGTTCCACCGCTTCGAAATCGAAAAACGGATATCCCGTTATTGGTCAAACATTTTATTACGAAAAGCGGAAAATGGGTCAAGGTTGAAGAAAATCTCCCAGAACAGCTGCAAAAACACGAATGGTTAGGTAATATCCGTGAATTAAAAAGCACGATTGACTATATGCTCACCATCTGTGATGGAAATAAGATTGAACTGAAAGACATTCCTTACAACCGTATTCAAAAAAATCGGAAGCAAGAGATAGTAACGAGCTATACAATTCCTAACAATTTATTAGAAATATATGAATATAAGTTTATCCTCGAAACGATTAAACACTGTAATGATAACGGAAAGCCGGCAAGTAGACAGCATATTTCAATGGTTAGCGAGGAAACCGGTTCTTTTTTATCGCCGCAGCAAGTTCGCAGACGATTGGATTACCTCGAAACCAAAGGCTTCATTACGAAAGGCCGGGGAAGATCCGGCACTAAAATTACCACGATCGGCGTAGAGTATTTACACCAGCTTGAATTACATGCAACTTAACAACAGCCGATAAACTTAATACTGCTCCTTTAGGTTTTCTCCATTTATCGCAGATTAACGGGCAGTAAGACCCCCACTTCAAGGATTCGAGTATAAATAATGAAGAGTAAGTGGGGGTCAACTGCCCGTAAAGGCCCGATTGGTTCAACTAACAATCAGTGGGGGATGAAAAAAACCCCCACTGATTGAAGTTTCACTTTATTAAACCGCTTTTAGTTTAATAGGAAGTTATCCTGCTAAGCAGTGTTCGGTAATAAAATTGTGATACTTAAATACGATGGGGACAGACACCTTTTGTTAGCGCTGCAATCCTTTCTTCCCGCTTTTCCATTCAATAAAAGAGACCAAATCCCTATCCTTAATTAGTCACAATAATCCAAAACCACCATTTAATACACAGGGTCAGGTACCTTTTGTTCTGTTAAAGGTGCCTGACCCCCATTAAAGTAATGCTTTAAAACATAGGGGGACAGGCCCCCTTTTTATGTCATTAATAGTTAGATTCGTTTGTCATAATTGGTGCTTAGCGACACCCATTCTATATTGCATTAAGTGATTTTGAATATAGCAAAATTAAATAGGGAAAATAATCGAATGCTGATGTGCGCCGAAAATCAAAGGCTACAAGTCGACATGTATATTTTGTGAAGAAAAGGGAGAAGTAAAGAGTTTTAACCCTTTTCCATGGATTTCACTCCATGACAAAGTGAAATATATAAAACTTTAAAAGGATGATCTATTTAATGAAAAAGATAATCTCGTTTGGAGAAGCTTTAATTGATTTTATTCCGACAGAAAATGGTCTTGGATTAGCACAAGTTGAAATGTTTAAAAAGTCGCCAGGAGGTGCGCCGGCTAATGTTGCTGTGGCAGGAGCAAAGTTAGGGGGAAATAGTTTTTTTGCTGGTAAAGTAGGAGATGATCACTTTGGGCATTTTTTAAACGAATGTTTAAAAAGTTATCAAGTTCATACAGATTATTTACTTTTTACGAAAGAGGCAAAAACTGCACTAGCTTTTGTTTCACTTAATAAAGAAGGGGAAAGAGATTTCGAGTTTTATGGATCTCCATCAGCAGACATGCTATTCTCAGCCGAGGAAGTGGATAAATCCTGGTTTGCAGGTGATGAAATCTTTCATTTCTGTTCCAATTCTTTATCATCCCCTTTTAGCTGTAAGGCGACAGAGAAAAGCATCGAACTAGCCAAGCGTGCTGGAGCATTAATTAGTTTTGATCCAAATATACGTTTCCCTTTCTGGTCTAGTAAAGAGAAAGTAAGATCCACTGTTTTGCCATTATTGAATTCAGTAGATATATTGAAGATAAGTGAGGATGAGTTAACATTTCTTTTGGAAACGGACTATGAGCGTGAAGCTGTTGGGCAACTTCTTAAATTAGGAATCTCTTTAATCGTAGTAACAAAGGGGGCTGATGGCTGCAGTTACTATACGGAATCTGTAACTGGTACAATTTCCGCTCCTCATGTTCAAACAATAGATACCACTGGAGCAGGTGATGCATTTGTTGGAGGGCTATTATATCGGCTGTCCTTATTAAATATTCAAAAAGGGAATTTACGTGAATATTTAAATCAAAAGGAAACTTTAGAAAGCGTTCTGGAATTTGCCACCTATTGTGGGGCCATTACGACAACAGCTAGAGGAGCAATGGCAGCCCTGCCATCATTGGAGAACATTCAGGAAATTCTTTCATCTTCATTTGGGTTGCCTGACCCCACTGCGGTAATCGATTAATACAGTGGGGGCTTTTTCAAAAAAAGGTGATTTTTTATTAAATAGCGAATATTACTTATAATGACGATTCAACCCTTAAACAGAGGAGGAAACAATGAAGATGGATAAAATGGCATTAATACTTGTTGACATTCAAAATGATTATTTTCCAGGCGGTAAAATGCCTCTCCATGAAACAGAGAAAGCTGCGAAAAATGCACGAGTAATCTTAGATTATTTTCGTGAAAACAATCTCCCACTTTTTCACATTCAACACATTTTCAAGGATAACCAAGTGCCATTTTTTGTAGCAGGAACAGAAGGAGTGGATATTCACCAAAGTGTTGTACCCTTTGAAAACGAAACGGTGATTGTAAAGCATTTCCCGAACAGCTTTCTACATACTTCTTTAGAAGCTGATTTAAAAAGCATTGGTATCGAACATGTGATTATCGTTGGTATGATGAGCCATATGTGCATCGATGCAACAAGTCGTGCAGCGGTTGACCTTGGGTTCAAGTGTACGGTCATTGAAGATGCATGTACATGCCCCGATCTCACCTTTAACAATCAAACCATTCAGGCAGAAAGTGTCCATAACGCCTTCATGGCAGCGCTTGGAAGCTTATACGCAACGATAAAGACAACCGATAATTTTCTTGTTAAAGCGACCAATTAAATACCCTTATCATAATTGATAAGGGACGACAACTTTTTCAATATCAATATATGAATTTATACTCGTCTATCCTCCATGTCAAAAGTACATTAAAGCAATTCAGATAGAGAATATAATTAGTTCTGTGAGAATATTAGATGAAGAAGAACGTATAAGTACCTGGATTAAAGGAATGTTACGAAGGTAGATTAATAGGTGTCAGGAAACTTTCAAGGACTTAGGGAGCTTCCTGGCATTTTCTATTTAATACCCCTCAATAAATAGTAATATCTAGACCTTCTCAAATAAATCTAAAACCGATATCAAAAACCAAACGTTTACTAGAATGAAAGTAAATTTTTTTGAGGAGTGTATTAGATGAAGATGAAATGGAGAAGTTTTTTAGCCACAGTTCTAGTAATTCTATTATTGCTGCCGACGTCGATTTTTGCCTCCGGTAATGACCAAAAGGGAGCAGAGGATACCACAGGTTTTGACAGCCACATAACCAATAATTCGCTTGCGGTAAGCCCCGATGAAAAGACTGTCGTGGTATCGGACAGCCGCGAACAGGTCATTCTTGTTTTTGATTTGGTGAAGGACAAGCTGAGGAAGAAGCTTGATGGCTTTGGAACGCCACGGAATATCGTATTTATCGATGGCGGGTCACAGTTTGTTGTCTCTGACAGTTCGCTCGGTACATTACGATTTTACGACACAAAAACATTACGTCTGACAGATGAAATAGTAGTTGGACCAGGAGCATTCGGTACGGCTGTTAGCCCTGATGGCCGGACGATGTATGTAAACAACCAGGCCCACAGCACCGTAACCGTTGTCGACCTGAAAAACCGTAAGCCGACAGCTGTTATTACAGGATTTGCACAGCCGCGCCAAGGAATTGTCGTTTCAAAGGATGGAAAATATGTTTACGTAACCAACTTTAAAGGTGACAAGGTTTCGGTCGTAGATGCTGACAAAAAATCAATCGTTCGCGAGTTAACTGGTTTTTCAATGATTCGTGCTATTTCGGTTAGTCCGGATGGAAATACATTGTATGCAGCAAACAGCGGGCGCGACAGTATTTCTGTCGTCGACATCCCGCAGGGTGAAATCGTCCATGAAATACAGGTTGGGCGTGAGCCATACGGGGCAGCTCTGTCCCCAGATGGCAAGCTTCTTTTTGCCAGCAGCAAAGTGGACAATACCATCCATATGATCAACGCTTCAGACAATCAAATTACTGGAACCATTAAAGGATTCATAGAGCCGCGCCAAGCAATTGTCTTTAACCAGGATGGTGCGCGTGCCTATGTCCTGAATCGTGATTTATCGATTTCTTTAGTTGATGTAATCAGCGGCACAATCGCCAATACATTCAGCGCTGAACGTTCCTACAAGCTGCAAGTGCTTAATTTACCTGAAGCAGGTACCTATTTAGCAGACCGTGACGGAATGACACTATATTATTTTACAAAGGATACGCCTGGCATTAGTAATTGTTCAGGAAAATGTCTTGAAAATTGGCCGCCGTTCTATGCAGAAAACATAAAGGCCTCGGGCGGCTATCACGAGAAGGATTTTGGAACCATCATACGGGAGGATGGACAAAAGCAGACAACCTACAAGGGCTATCCGCTCTATTACTTCATTAAAGACGAGCAGCCTGGAGACATATTGGGCCAAGGGGTAAATAATGTCTGGTATGTAGTGGGTAAATAAAGGTAAGTGTCAGGTGTCTTCCAGAAAATTGGAGGGTGCCTGGCACTTTTTATTATAGTTGAAAAATAGACAAGGGCATTAATCAGTACCAATTGAAAGTTTACTTATAGGTAAATAATCTTTTCATCCGAAAATCGTCTTTATCAATCATATTACTTTAGAAAAAATATTAACGATTTTTTGTAAATGTCCGCTTCATCACGCTTTTTATAATTCTTGGATGCATAAGAGTGGAAGTCGGTTTAAGAAGGTGCATAACATTAACAAAAGAGCTGTAGACATCTTTATTCTCAGATGACAAAAGAAAAATGTTTTTTGCATACCATTGCTGAAGAGAAAGAGCTGCGGGCTTTTTCCCGATAGTAGCCGGATAACGAAAATCCTCCGCAATCACCATATTCCAAATCGGGGAAATGATTTTCGCAGCCTCATGATGAAAGGTTTCAATCGTTTTTTGATTTATGTGATTTTGGCTCATGAGCAATTTTTTTAATGCTAGCGCTTCTATGACTGCAATACTCATACCTTGCCCAAAAAAAGGGTCTATTCGGCATATTGTATCCCCAATCATCAAAAGACCGTTTGGAAAATGATTTACCTTATCAAATCTTCTCCAAGTGATATTCGGTACACGGAAGGTAGAGGTGCTGGATAAAGAAGTGGCATCCTTTAGTTCTTGATAGATGTCCAGTTTTGGTAATTTTTTGGCTATTTCTATAAAGCTGTTGTCACTTTTCAGTATTTCCTTTTCGTTTATTTCGTTATGATATCCCATTAACGTGACTAAATAACGATTTCCCTCTATCTTCGAGATGCCCCCGCCGATTTTTTCAAAGGGAGGGGTTGGATATACAAGTTTAATAGACCAGTCTCTTTTTTGATTGTCAGGGAGTTGAAGGGTTTTTGTAAAATAACTTAAATCAATTTTAACCGTTTCCTCTGGAATATGTATTTCTCGTTTCTTTAGCCATCTAGAAGAAAGACTGCTTGCCCCGCTTGCATCCACAATCAGGTCCGCATATATGGTTCTTTTTATGGAGTCGTTACTATCGATTATTTCGACTCCAGTCATTCGATTTTCTTCCTCAATATATACAAAATTTTGAACATTTTGGCTGTACTGAATGGTTACGTTTGGGATACTTTTAATATATTGTTCAATATGCCATTCTAAATGCGGGCGTGTTTGAAGAATGGTTGTGTAGTCTCCAACAAAGCGAAGTTTCCAGACCCCATGATGAAACCATGCAATGTCTTGGGTGGAATTAATTTTAACAGCTCCGCCTGCGTTAAACTTCTCAGTAATACCAGGAAATAGATCTTCGAGACCTTTTGCACCGGCAAAAAGAAGAGCATGGATATGCTCGCCTTGTGGTACGCCTTTTCTCGGAAAAGGTCCAAATGGTTCTGAATCACGCTCTATAATAATTACCTCTTGGAAAAAACCAGAGAGTACACGCGCAGCCAATTTACCAGAAATACCTCCGCCAATAATAATAGCTTTTTCCCTTCGTAACAAATCATTGCAACTCCCATCTATAATAGTGACTTAATAAAAATAGTATGCTATTTGCTTAGAGGTTATTGGAAGAAATTTATAGGCTGTTCGTTCTAATTAAGGATAAGGTGCCTGACCCTCAATACAAGTACAGTACTCCTTCCTTCCTGCTTTACCATTCAATAAAACAGACAAAATCCCTACCTTTAATTAGTCAGAATAATCCAAAATCACCATTTTATTTAAATATTCTTTCAAATATACTGGTATTGTAATTGAAAATAATGATAGTTTGGGAGGGTTTGTGTTGAAAAAATTATGGATGTCTTTTGTCGTAGTAATGTTCTTTGTGTCAGCTCTGTTAACATCTCAAGCAAATGCAGCTGACACCGTTCCTGGTGGTCCATCGACAAATGGAAACACGAGTATGGACAGTATGATTACATACGATGACATGATTAAAGAACTGAAGAAAATCGAACACACAAGTAAAGGGAAAGTAGAAGTATTCACGTTAGATGAATACGGAAAGAGTGAACAGAACCGAAGCTTCTACGCAGCTAAAGTGGGTACAGGCCCAATTAAAATTTGGGTACAAGCTCAAATTCACGGAGATGAAAAATTAACAACGGATGCCGTATTAGAATTATTAAAAACCTTTGGAAGTAGCGGATCCAAAGATATTGAAAAGATCTTAAAAGAAACAACTATTTATGCAATCCCTATGTATAATCCGGATGGAAGCATCATGAACACACGAACAACTCTGCTTCATGATGAAAATGGACAACCTAGAGTAGACAACAGAGGTCGTGCTATGACGATTGATTTAAATCGTGATTGGGCAGAAAACGGGTTTCAAGCAAAAGAATCACTTGTCTTCTACAAATACTGGGCAGATGTGAAACCAGATTTCGCTGTGGATCTTCACCATCAAGGATTTAAAACAGTTTACGGAACAAATGAATCAACATCCATGTCTCTTGGAGTTTCATTAGCACCAAATGGACCGACTTTACCAGGTATTAAAGACGGCTTATACAATGACCTTACACGCCAAATGAACGTCTATGTATACGATGCATTAAAAGATTACGGGTATATGCATATTGATCGTTACCAAACCGGCAGTGGTGATAAGAGATACGAGATTGACATCAAAGGCGGAGTTGTTTCTGCTATGATGATGGGCTTAAACTACGACAATATCAATCCAACAAATCACAGCAATCCAGCCATCTTCTTTGAAACGAAAGGAAATACAAGAGATGGAAATCTAGGCCAAAAATCAAACGGGCATTTAATCAAACAAAATTATCTTGGATTAAAAGCCTTACTTTACGGTCTAGCCACAGGTGAAGTACAAAAGGTTAATCCAGATCGTTGGGAAGAAGAGATTCCAGCTTACCCGCTGGCTGGGTATCAAACGGATTCTGGGATTGTTCCGGTGAGTTATTAAAAAAATAATGAAGCCCCATAAGGAGTATTGATCCTGTATGGGGCTTTGTCGTGTATTTAAGTATCTTTAGTTATAATCAGAGACGTATCAAAATAGGAAACCTACCTTGATCCTCTTATGTCTTAAGGTGCCTGATCCTCAATACGGTAAGCTTTAGCATGCCGGGGGTTAGGCACCTTTTTTGGTTCCAGTGATATAGCTAACTTGTACAGCTAAATAAATAGGAAACAAATAAAGAACAGTGAAAGTGAACGGTTCTTATTTTTCTAATTAGAAGGTAATAATGAATTGGTCGTCGAAATATTGGTGTATATGTAGAAATTTGGAAGGGGATGGATACGTTGGAGTTGGAAGACGGTCTTATTTTACTTCAGGATTTCATAAAAAAAGACCACTAATTATTGTAGGTTCTGGACTTTCCATATCATGGGGTATTCGGGGAATGGGGGAACTGTTAAACCGATTAACAGAAAAACTTCCTGTTTTATTAAATGAAGAAGAATTAATTAAGTGGAATGCATGTCTGGAGATAATTAAGATGAAGGGATTTGAGGAAGGTTTATAATAATTATTGAAAATAAAGAACCTCTAGGCCATATAAAGGAACAAATAAATTATATAGAATTCACAAAAGATCGTAATCAAGGAAGGTATGGTTTCTTTAAACCTTTAAATTAATGAGGGTTAGTATTAAATTGATTTTCAATTATTAACGAAAGGGAGAAACATGGGAATAAATACATACTATAATTTTAAGAATCCAATTAGACATTTTTTAAATATTGATAATATAATTTTTCAGCCTAATATAAATGAACTACAGCTTGAGGATATTAGTTGGACGGAACCCATAAACTTTCGAGTATGGAAAAATGAAAATAAATATAGAGTTCTTAAAATGCCAAATTTATTAAATTTTTATTGTGCATTTAATAAATTTAAAAGTTATGATTCCTTTAATGACACATCTACATTTGATTCGCGCAAAAGGCTAGTCCCAAATACTATAACAGGAGATTTTGCTACAGGTGTATATGATGAGCAACTTGAGAAAGATTTCTTTTTACTTAGCGTATTCGATAATTTACTAAAACTTGATATAAAAAGTTACTACGAGAGAATCTATACACATAATATTATATTTGAGAATAATGGAGATGAACGATACTTATCTAATTTAAACC
>NZ_JBALNX010000002.1:117219-152049 GCF_036962035.1 Bacillus sp. JJ1773 | reverse complement strand
GTAATACCATTAGTCCATTCTTTTAAATCAGTGTACTTCAAGTTAGTGATGAAAATCAAATGCTTTAATGGAAAAACTAAGTTTTATTGATTTTTCTTTTAATTGGGTTGTAATTTTTTTGAATTATTTGGTAGATATACTGTTTTCCAAAATCCTTAAAGAAAGGAGGTCTATTTATGATTAACTTTAATAGGTGGATTGACAGGCTCAATAAATTCCTAGTATTTGTAATAGGGATTCTATTGATAGTAATGGTTTTAACCATTTCTTTTCAGATTATGGTTAGAATGATTTTTCCTAAGTTAGGAATCCAATTTTCAGCACCTTGGGCAGGTGAATTGCCAATGTATTGTATGATTTGGCTAATCTTTTTAGGTGCTGCAGTTGCAACAAGGAATAACAAACTAATTTCAGTTGATATACTTCAAACGAATCTCCCTCCAAAAGGGAGAAAAATAGTTAACTTAATTGCTATGAGTCTATCAATTGTCTTTTTTGTTGGTCTACTTATTGCTGGTTATCACTGGGCAATGTTTGGAATGACTGAGACATCTACTTCAATGGGAATTTCAATGTTTTATGTGTATGTATCATTACCAGCTAGTGCACTAGTGATGATTTTAAATTCAGTAGCACACCTATTCGATGAATTTATAATTAAAGAAACTTTAAAAGTAAATGAACTAACTCAAAATGCAGATTTTAGTGTATAACACCAATAATTCTAGGGGGTAATTCTATGAGAAAGAGATACTCTATAATCTTTTTCATGCTAATCATTATTTTGGGTGCTTGTAGTGGAAATAAAGAAGCGAATACGGAAAATGGCAAGGAGAATGCTAGTAAAGCTATAGAGTTGGATTTAAGTCATGTATTAACAGAGGATTCAAGTTTCCATGCTGCTGCAAAAAAATTGTCTGAATTAGTTGAGGAAAGAACTTCTGGCGAGATCAAAATTAAAATATTTCCTGCTGGTCAATTAGGAGGAGAGGTCCAAAGTATTCAAGCTGCAAGAAATGGGAATCAGGATATTATTATCACCGGAACACCAGCATTAACAGCAACTGCCCCTGAATTTTTAGCCTTAGATCTACCCTATTTATTTGAAAATATAGATGAAGCAAACGGGTTTCTTCAAGGTTCTTCTGGCGAAGCCTTATTAAGCGGATTATCAAAGTATGGTCTTGTAGGATTAGGCTTTAATTCCGCTTTAGAAAGAAACGTTTTCTCAAAGAAACCAGTAAAGAATCTAGATGATTTTAAAAATTTGAATATTCGTGTAGTACAGTCAGATGGATATATTAATGCCTATAACTCTCTTGGGGCACAGCCAACACCGATGCCCTATTCTGAGGTTTATTTATCGCTTCAACAAGGGGTTATCGATGCTGGAGAAGCAGCAGCTGATACTATGATTACTGATAAGTTTATGGAGGTTTCCTCCCATTATAACTTAACCAAGTCTCATTTTTATCCAGTTGTCTTATTGATGTCAGAAAAGTCAATGGAAAAGTTGAGTAAAGGACAACAAGAAATAATTAAGCAATCTGCAAAAGAAGCTACTCAAACTGGAATTGAATATTATAAAGATTCATATAAAAAATCGCTTGAAATATTGAAGGAAGAAGGAATTGAGATTGTTGAAACTGATATGGA
Organism: Bacillus sp. JJ1773; assembly: GCF_036962035.1. Classification (NCBI taxonomy): domain Bacteria; kingdom Bacillati; phylum Bacillota; class Bacilli; order Caryophanales; family Bacillaceae; genus Bacillus; species Bacillus sp. JJ1773. Next base: position 150,393 of record NZ_JBALNX010000002.1, on the reverse strand, counting down.
CTCATTTAAAAAGGCTACCCAAGGGTTAAGAGATGAGTTTATTAAAAATAATCCAAATCTCAGCCCTGACTTGGTTGAACTAATTAAAAAATAATATGCTTAAAATTTTATTAAGACTGTATGCCCGTTATTTTTAGAAACATCATTCTGACCTATGAGAATATAAAATGAACTGAGGTGAGATGAGTTAATGGTTGGTACTTTGTTTTCAGGATTTTTCGCTTTTCTTATCATCGGTATTCCAGTAGCAGTTGCTCTAGGTGGGGCGGCCTTCATTGTTTTATTACTGGATGGATATAATCTTACGACAATTCCCCAAAAAGTTTTTGAAGGTTTGTCGCCTTATACACTTTTGGCCATCCCATTTTTTATTCTTGCAGGAAATTTAATGAGTTCAGGAGGAATTGCTAAAAGGTTAATAAACTTTGCAACTTCACTAGTAAAATGGATGACAGGTGGAGTAGGGGCTTCAACAGTACTAACAACCATGATTTTTTCAACTGTATCTGGATCCTCATCGGCCACAACTGCAGCAATTGGTACCATTATGATTCCTAACATGGAAAAGAAGGGATATGCTAGAAACTTTTCTGCGGCGCTATGCGCCGCAGCTGGTGAGATGGGTGCTATAATTCCTCCCTCAATTGTCATAATTGTATATGCCATGACAAGTGGAACTTCAATAGGAAAGATGTTTATAGCAACGATCATCCCTGGGTTAATGGTTGGAGTATTTTTAATGATTGCCAACTACTTGTATGTTAAATCTAATCATATTGATAAAGGTGTAAAAACAGAGACAAACATTTGGTTTAAAGAGGTTCTAGTTGCTTTTAAAGAATCTTTCTGGGCACTAATGATGCCTGTACTTATTCTGGGTGGAATATATTTTGGTATATTTTCGCCTACAGAAGTATCGGTAATAGCTGTAATTTACAGCTTTATTTTAGGGGTTTTTGTTTATAAAGAAATTAAACTTAAAGAAGTATTTCAGGTTATTACAAAGTCGGCTATTTCTACAGCAGTAATAATGATTATTGTTGGGTTTGCTACAATCTTTGCATATGTGTTGACCATTAATCAAATCCCACATCAGGTTGCAGAGTTTTTATTACAAGTAACCGAAAATCCAATTGTATTCCTATTATTAGTTAATATATTACTATTAATTGCAGGGATGTTTTTAGAGGCATTTTCGGCAATTATTATATTAACTCCAATACTAGCACCGGCAGCCATTCAATTCGGAATTGATCCCATTCATTTTGGGGTTATTATGATTTTAAACTTGGCGGTAGGTATGATCACACCTCCAGTAGGAGTCAATCTATTTATTGTTTCTGAAATTGCATCAGTATCAATTGTTAACTTAATCAAGCCTGCTCTGCTAATGATAGGTGTGTTATTAGTAAATTTATTATTAATAACATATATACCAATACTTTCAACCTGGTTGCCTTCATTCCTATAAAAGTAAAGCTAATTAAATTTTGATTGTTTAAATGCCATTATTCCGAAAATATGTTTCAGAATAATGGCATTATTCAAGCTTAGGGAGGAGAATTTACTATGTCTCAGAGATTACTGCCAAATTTAAAGCTTAGCGAACAATTTTTAAAAGGAATTAAGTATTTATTTATTGATGGAGAATTTGTCCCTTCTGTAAGTGGAAAAACATTCGATACAGTTAATCCAGCGACAGAAGAAGTAATTGCTACCGTATGTGCAGCGCAGGAAGAGGATATCGAGTTAGCTGTAAAGGCGGCTCGAAAAGCATTTGAAACAGGACCTTGGCCAAAGTTAAGTGGGTCAGAACGAGCAAACCTGTTATTAAAATTAGCGGATCTAATTGAAGAAAATAAAGAAGTACTGGCGCAACTTGAATCTCTTGATAATGGAAAGCCATATATCCGTGCTTTAGAAGATGATATACCAGGAGTGGTAGATTATTTCAGATACTATGCCGGATGGGCGACGAAGTTTTACGGACAAACAATTCCGTATTCACCTGAATATGTTACTTATACACGACATGAGCCTATCGGTGTTGTTGGTGCAATTGCGCCTTGGAATTTCCCTTTAATGTTAGTTGCGTGGAAATTAGGTGCAGCTCTTGCAACTGGATGTACAGTAGTGCTAAAGCCAGCTGAACAAACACCTTTAACAGCACTATACTTTGCAGAATTAGTTAAGCGTGCTGGTTTTCCGGATGGAGTAGTAAATATCGTTCCTGGCTTTGGAAATATCGCTGGAGAAGCCATTCTTAACCATAAAGACATTGATAAGATTTCCTTTACAGGCTCTACTGTAACGGGTAAGCACATTATGAAAAGGGCTTCCGAAACAGTTAAAGATATTACATTAGAGCTTGGAGGTAAGTCTCCAAACATTATTATGGAAGATGCTAATCTAACTAAAGCAATTCCAGGTGTTTTCAATGGAATTATGTATAATCATGGACAAAATTGTAGTGCCGGTTCCCGGATCTATGTACACAGAAAACATTATGAAGATGTAGTGAATCAGTTAGCCAGTCTTGCCAAACAGGTAAAACTAGGAGATGGATTAGATCCTGAAACAGAAATGGGGCCACTTGTATCGAAACAACAGCAGGAACGAGTGTTGAATTACATTGAAATAGGAAAGGCGGAGGGTGCTCAAATTGTTGCAGGTGGCGGAAAAGGGCTTGAAAAAGGATACTTTGTTGAACCAACCATTATTGTCAATGTAACAGAGGAAATGACCATAGTAAAAGAAGAGATTTTTGGACCAGTTGCTGTTGTTCTTCCGTTCGACACAATTGATGAAGTAGTGGAACGGGCAAATAATTCGGATTATGGCTTGGCAGCTGGAATATGGACTGAAAATGTAAAAACAGCGCACATAGTATCCAATAAATTAGCAGTCGGGACAGTTTGGGTGAACTGTTACGGACTCGAGCCTGCTGAGACTCCTTTTGGGGGTTACAAGCAGTCTGGAATTGGACGTGATAACGGTTCTTACGCTCTAGAGAACTTTACTAAAGTAAAGACAATTTGGATCAGTTTGGAAGATTAGTTTTACACTATTAATAAGCGAAAGGACTAGCAAATAAATCATCTGCTAGTCCTTTTTTAGTTAATCACTCCCAAACTTTTGTATACTGAGCAAAACAATTTTGCAAAAGAAGCTATAGTAGAAAATCTACTGAATAGTTTATTTAAACTAATGAGAAGGATAAAGTAAAGTATTAGAATATTAAATATAATAGATAAATAAATCAATACTGATAACTGTATCTGAAGGGCTATTTTTTTATGGAGGTTAGTAGCATGCATTATGATGTAATTTTAATTGGAGCAGGTTCAATGGGGATGGCAGCAGGTTATTTTTTATCAAAGAGTGGAAAAAGAACTCTATTAATAGATTCTTTTAATCCACCACATAACAAGGGGAGTCACCATGGAGACACTAGAATTATTAGGCATGCTTATGGAGAAGGGGAAGAGTATGTTCCGTTAGCTCTCAAAGCCCAAGAATTATGGCATGACTTAGAGAATGATACTGGAAAACAATTGTTTCTCCAGACAGGAGTTCTCAACGTTGGTAATGAAAAATCAGATTTCATCCAAAACATCATCTTTAGTTCAAAGAGATATACGTTGCCTCTAGATGTTCTAGATTCAAGTGAAGTGAATAAGCGTTGGTCTGGTATCGCTTTACCTAACGATTTCATTGGGTGTTTTGAACCAACATCAGGAGTGCTAAAATGCGAGGAATGCATTGATGCATACAGGGAACTTGCTGAGCTGCACGGAGCTTCAATCTTAACAAACAGTAAAGTGAAAGAAATAGTAGTTCATGACAAAAAAGTAACAGTCAAGACCGAGGACCAGACTTTTTGTTCTGAGGCATTAGTCGTTTCAGCAGGGGCATGGTCAAGTAGTCTCCTTTCCATGTTAGATTTGAACCTTCCTCTTAAACCGGTTAGAAAAACATTTGCATGGTTCGAAGCCGATGAACACTTATATAATCATCGGGATTTTCCAGCTTTTGCATTTGAGACATCTCAAGGCCTTTATTATGGCTTTCCAAGCATCAATGGTTCTGGATTAAAGGTAGGTCGTCATGATGGAGGGGAAGAAATAAATCCAGATGAATTCATACTAGGATTTGGTGAAATAGAAGAAGATGAAGCAGATTTAATACAATTTTTGAATGCCTATATGCCTTCTAAACTAAAATTAAAGTATGGTAAAACATGTATGTATACACTTACCCCTGATGAAAATTTTATTATCGATTTGCATCCTACATATCCAAACGTGGCTATTGCATCGGGTTTCTCAGGGCATGGCTTTAAATTTAGCAGTGTTGTTGGTCAGATTATAAGTGAATTAATTATTTCTGGGAAGTCAGAACAAAACATTTCGCCATTTTCAATCAATAGATTTAAAGAGAACTGCTTTACTAGCTAATAGAAATATTTTATCCTTCCCATTAGGGAGTGATTCTGGAGCAACATAACTTTTATTAAACCGATACTTAAATCTATTAGATATGAATCCATTTTGATCAATCTTTTTATCAAAATGGATTCTTTTTTCAGTAAAATACTGATTTGTGAAGTGTTTTTTAAAAAAAATTTGCCTAGCATAGGTGAAGACTCAAGGGTTCAAGTCCTGAACTGTGAAGGAAGTAGTAATGGTAGAGTGGGTAAATACTAAAACAAAAGTCGCTTTCTTTGATTTATCTAAAAATTAGAGTTACAATTATCTCGAATTAAAAATAATTTAATTCAAAGCACTTAGCCAATAATACGAACTCAGGGGGAATGCATTATGGAAAGACTATCAGAAAAAGTTGCTGTCATTACAGGTGGAGCAGGTGGTATTGGCAAAGTAGTAGCAGAAAGATTTCTAAAAGAAGGAGCTAAAGTGGTTTTAGTAGATTTATTTGAAGAATCCCTTCTTAAAGCAAAAGATGAACTAGCCTCACTTGGTGAAGTTCTTACAGTTCAAGCGGACGTTTCAAAAGAATCGGATGTAGAAAACTATGTTAAAAAAGCACTTGAACACTTTGGGAAAATCGATGTATTCTTTAACAATGCCGGAATCGAAGGAAAAGTAGCACCTCTTGTGGATCAAAAAATTGAGGATTTCGATAAAGTAATCAGCGTCAATGTACGTGGAGTATTTTTAGGATTGAAATATGTTCTACCAGTTATGACTAAACAAGGCTATGGCAGTGTTATCAACACTTCATCTGTTGCAGGACTAGAAGGTAGTCCGGGAGTATCACCTTATATTGCTTCAAAGCATGCAGTAGTGGGATTAACAAAAGCATCCGCAATAGAAGTAGCAAATGCTAATGTACGTGTGAATTCAATTCATCCATCTCCTGTTAACACAAGAATGATGCGTTCTTTAGAAGATGGATTGAATGTAGAACAAGAAGATTTAGCAAAGGCTATTCCATTAGGACGTTACGGTGAACCAAGTGATATTGCTAATTTAGTACTGTTCCTTGCTTCTGATGAAAGTTCATTTATCACAGGAGTTCAGTATAGAGTTGACGGTGGAATGGGAGCGTAAGATTTCAGCAAAACATTCTAAGCTTGAGGTTGTCTGTTTTAACTTTTGATGAAAAAATAAATATGGGGTAGTTTATAGATATATTAAGAGCGTGTTTTGATCAATCTTTTTTCAAAACGCGCTCTTTTCTTTTGTTCAATTATTTCATTTTTTAATTGAATTCTAAAGGGTACTTTTGAAAAGCAAATAGTACAACAGGTTTATTATTTGATAAATGAAATATGGAATGATAAAATTTGAATAAACATAAAACCGAGTAAATATATATGTTTTATAGGCTTTGTTTTTTTATATATAAATAATAAATTGTCTTTTAGAGGAGGAGTTTTTTAATGAGTAAGGTACCATTAATAGTAACAACAGAATGGCTGGCAGAAAGATTGAATGATCCTAATTTAAGATTACTGGATGCGACAACATTTTTAAAACATCCTGAGAAAGATGGATATTATGATGTGTGGTCGGGTAAAGAAGCTTATGAAAAGGGGCATATTCCTGGAGCAGTTTTTGCTGATCTATATAATGAATTTTCTGATCCTGATTCGGAATTTACCTTTACTGCTCCTTCTCGTGAAAGATTTGTACAAAAGATTAGTGAACTTGGTGTAGAAGAAGGGACTTATGTAGTGATTTATGATCAGGGAGCGATTGTAAATGCACCTGTTATTGCATCCCATTGGGCTTCCCGTCTTGCGTGGCAATTACGTTACGAAGGTTTTGAGGATGTTGCCGTTCTTGATGGAGGTTTTCCAAAATGGCTGGAGGAAAAACGCCCTGTTACAGCCGAACCTGGTTCCTATCCAAAAGGAAATTTCACTGGGGTAAGAAGACCAGAATTATTTGTTACAAAGGAAGAGGTTCTGAAAGCTATTAATGATGAGGATGTGATTATCATTGATAGTTTGACAGAAGCACATTATAACGGAGAAGTAAATACGTACGGAAGGCGCGGTCATATCCCAAGTAGTGTCAACGTATTCTTTGGTTCACATTCTAATTCAGAAACAAAAGAGCTTTATGATGAGGAAAATCTTCGCAAAAAATTCGAAGAGATTGGAGCACTCGAACCAAACAAGAAAGTAATTACGTATTGCGGCAGTGCTATTGCAGCTACTTGGAATGCTCTAATTTTAAATAAACTTGGGCAAAAAAATGTAGCTATCTACGATGGCTCTTTGACAGAATGGGCAAAAGATCCGTCATTGCCACTCGAAACTAAGTAAGAGTATTCAGTTGAAAAAGGTCTAGATATTAAATTCGATATAATGACTTTGTTTCATTATTTTTCACGTTCTATGCAAGGTGAGAAATGACTCCATTATATTGATAAAATTTCAGTATTTAAATTAAGAAAATATCCCGAAGTTAAAAAGGGCATCCGCTATTACCTGAGCAGACGCTCTTTTTTTCGGGTTCTTCTTATAAATTAGCTTTAGCTCCCGAGTTGAAACTGATCCTTTTCTGAAATATTCGTTCCATAAATATGGGAAAGAACATTTATAATGGTTCATTTTTTTGTGAAAGTCAGTAACTCCTTTCAATCCTATAGAGGAAAATTGTGCTGAAGCTTTAAAATTTATATCATTAATGTGAACAATATGTAAATGTGGTTGAATTTTGGATTAATGGGAATATAATGGAATTGTTACGAGTAAAAACACTTATTTTTTGTACAGAAAAGAAATTTTATGTAATTTATCAACTTAGAAATTACCCAATAAAAATCTTCTAGTAATCATCAACCCAATTATATTCATTATTATACTTCTAGGCTTCCTACACAACGTCATTCCTTTTGTTTCGACTTGAAAGAGTTTTTCCACGGATTGTTATTGTCAAAGTTAAGAAAAGAGTTAACTTTAAATCCAAGATTATCCCAAGAAAAAAAATTCTATTTTCAGGAGGTAATGAAGATGGCTAAACGCCCAATCTCTATTCCGGAAAACCCAGTATCAATGTTTTTATTCAATAATACACAGTCTGCTCTTATTTGGCTTGTCATCCGTTTGTATGTCGGTTATGCGTGGGTAAATGCAGGGTGGCATAAAATTACTGACGATAATTGGACAGGAAATAATGCAGGTGGTGCAGTTCAAGGTTTTGTTAAAGGAGCATTAGCGAAGGCTGGGGAAGGAAAAGACGTTACCGGCTGGTATGCTATGTTTTTAGAAAATATTGTCCTCCCAAACGCTTCTACATTCGGTTATCTCGTAGCCTACGGAGAAGTGCTAGTGGGATTAGGATTAATTTTTGGCTTATTAACTGGTATTGCCGCTTTCTTCGGTTCGTTGATGAATGTCAGCTTCCTGTTTGCAGGGACACTTAGCACAAATCCACTTTTATTTATTTTGGCTACTTGGTTAGTAATGGCATGGAAAGTCGCTGGTTGGTACGGGTTAGATAGGTGGGCACTACCTTATTTAGGTACACCGTGGAATAAAGGCACTTCTGTTTTGAAATCGTCTATCAATAAGTCAAACTAAAATTGTTTAAGGAATCACAATAAGAATAGTACGCTTAATTGGCTGGGCGAAGGAAGTAGATGGATTGAATACGATAAAAGATTATTACACAATTCCAAAGGCAGTGGTCAAGAGGCTATTTTTAGAACCTTTTGCCTGCGAGATTGAGGGAAAAGAAGGATTAATGACTTCTATAGCAGTACCAAGAGCTCTAGTCTATTAAACTAGGGCTCTTACTATTAGGAGGCAGAGGAAATGAATATGGAGAAGAATATAGATCGAATCAAGTGAGTGAGTGCAAAGGATTTAGTTACTATGCCACGAAAACCATTTGATGTGTTTGAAGGCCATCAGAACTTTGCAAAGTTGATAGGTGGCTTGATTAATAGAGGTAATATTGATAAATAGATGGAAAAAATAGCAGGTGGAAACTTTTTGAGGCTGTACTAAGAGGTTTTCGGTCGCCTTTTGTTGAATTAGCATGTAATCTGAAAATTATAATAAAAAGGAGTAGATTGTATGTTTCCAATTGAAGAAGTCCGTCAGCAATTCCCAGCATTAAACCGTTATTATAATGGTAAGCAGGTTGCCTATTTCGATGGACCTGGAGGCTCACAAGTGGTTGAGAGTGTTATAGATGCTATGGTTTCTTATATGTCAAAAGGCGGGGCTAATCTACATGGAGAATTCCCTACAAGCAAAGAAACAGAGCAGCACATTGAAAACGCTAGAAAAGCAATTGCAGATCTTGTTGGTGCGAAACCAAATGAAGTGGCATTCGGTCAAAACTCTACTTCCTTAATGTTCTCCATTTCACGGGCTTTGTCTAAAACATGGACTAGCCAAGATAATATTGTAGTTACTGAAATTGATCACCGTTCTAATGTTGACTCATGGGCAACAGCAGCAAAAGATTCAAACACAGAAATCCGCTTTATTCCAGTAGATACGGAGACATTAACACTTGATTTATCTCGATTACATGAGCTTATAGATGAGAATACAAAGCTTGTAGCTGTTTCACTAGCATCAAATGTTATCGGAACTATAACAGATTTAACAAACATTGCCAAGCGTGCTCATGAAGTTGGTGCCCTTGTGGCTGTGGATGCTGTACACGCTGTTCCACACTTTTCGATTGACCGTGATCAATTAGGGGCTGATATTTTATTATGTTCTGCTTATAAATTTTTTGGACCTCACATTGGAATGGCTGTGATTAAAGAAGAAGTGTTTGAGCGTCTCTCAGTATACAAACTGCAACCAGCACCGACCTATTTTCCCGATAAATTAGAAACAGGTACCCAAAACCATGAAGCAATTGCATCCATTGAAGCATTGGTTGACTTTATTGCAAGTTTAGGAACAGGCTCGAATCGCAGGGAAAGAATTCTAAATGCCTTTTTATCAATTGAAGAATACGAAAATCAATTGGCGCGTAGACTTCGTCATGAACTTGCAAGCATTCCCGAAGTCACTTTATATCAGGCACCAGATTACGTTGCCAAAACACCAACAGTCGCCTTTACGATCAAGGGAGTCGACCCTGTTGAATTTTGTAAATGGCTAGCAGAACAACATGCCATCTTCCTTGCAAGTGGAGATTTTTACGCATCTACTCTTGCCGATAAATTAGGAATCAATGAAACTGGCGGATGGATTCGTGCAGGCTTTGCTCCTTATAATACACAAGAAGAAACAGATCGTTTAATTCATGCTATTCAATATTATGTAGAAACACATATTGTAAATAGAGCAAATAGTTAGGTAGAATTAGATTGTGGGTTTATCCCTTTTTATCATTATAGTGATGGGAAAAAACAGCTGACCATTCATGCTGTTTTTTTATTACAATATTAATAGATGTTACAAAACGACCTAGGAGAAATTAAATGTATGCAAAGATAAAATTTGCCACTTCCATGGCGATATTCGGTTCAATCGGTTTATTTTCGGAAAAGACAGGTCTTCCATCGATTGAATTAGTTTTTATTCGTTGTCTCAGTGCAAGTATTCTATTAGGAGTAATATGGGGGTTTAGTACACTAAAGACAAAACAAGATAGGAAAATTTCCATTCCTCATCGGGAGTATTACCTTACCTTATTATGTGGGATATTCCTAGTCATCAATTGGGTCTTTTTCTTTCGTTCTTTAGAAGTCATGCCTATAACTGTAGCCGTATCTATCTATCATTTGGCACCCGTTATTGTGTTTCTCTTAGGCTCTTTTCTTTTCAAAGAAAAATTAACAGGAACGGGATTGGTCTTTTTCTTTATTTGCCTTTTAGGAACATTATTAGTTGGAGGCATGCATCAACATACAAATGTTGCAGAATTTCTATCCACCGGTGTTTTATGGGGGTTTGCGGCAGCACTCTTCTACGCTTTTACATCGCTCACGGGAAAAAGAATTCAATTGCTCAGTCCGCTGTTAACAACCGTCATTCAAACGAGTCTCGGCGTCTTCTTATTGATGCCATTAGTGGATTGGTCAAGCTTTATCCATCTTACCTATGAAAACTGGATCTATATCCTTGTCACAGGGTTTATTCATACTGGATTTGTCTATTACTTATTTTTCGATAGTTTACGTAAATTAAAGGCTCAAGCCATTGCTATTTTAGTCTTTGTCGATCCGGTTGTCGCGATCTTACTTGATGTAACAATTTTAAGTTACCGTCCTGATGTTTACCAGCTTATCGGAATATTGCTCGTGTTTGTGGGAATTAGTTATTCGCCTAAAAAAGAAAGAAGGTTAGAAGAGGCGTAAAATTTATACATAATATTGAATAAATGGTAGAATAATTTAGAACTCTTTTGATAAGGGGGAAAAGTATGAAGAAGCAAGAAAGTACAGTTAGTAGTGTTGAAAAGGCACTAAATATTTTAGAGTGCTTTGATAGTAAAAATACATGGTTAACTTTAAATGAAATATCAATGAAGACTGGATATTCAAAAACAGCAACTTTCCGGATGATTAAATCATTTGAAGGATATGGTTATGTAAAAAGAGACAGCACACTAAAGGAAGCTAAATTTTCACTTGGCTGGGCATTCCTACTTAAAGCTAACCTCATTACAGAGCAAATGGATATTCGAGAAATAGCGAAAGATGACTTAATTGAACTAAGAAATAAGACCGAGTTAACCGTTCAACTCGCAATTAGAGATGGAAATGAAGCGGTATTTATTGAACAGATTGAATCATTAAATCCGATAAAGATTTATTCACAGGTTGGCAAAAAAGCACGACTTTATGCTGCAGCAGGCCCAAGAGTACTCTTAGCGTATATTAATGAACAAGAACAGAACCATATATTAGCCACCTCAGAGCTCCTTGCATACACAGAGAACACTTTGATTGATATCGATCAGATTAAAGCTGAACTTGTAAAAATTCAAGAACATGGTTATGCCATAAGTAGAGGAGAGTTATATGAAGGTACCATGGAGATTGCGTGTCCGGTTTTTGATGTAAACGGAATTGTCGCTGGATCCATCAGTATAGTTGGTATAGAATCTGACTTCAAAGAGGAACAACTTGAAAAATGCATTAACGATGTAAAGCTATGTGCTAGAAATATTTCTTTAAAACTGGAGAAGCGGAATTAGAGTAAAAGAGGCGTATTGGCTTATTGCTACGCTTCTTTTTTTGTCTTGTCAACGTGATGGGGAAAATTGCAGGCAGTTTTAAAACTCATTTAAAGATGTAACTCCAATGGGGCTAGCCACATCATAGTTGACTTCTAGGTAAGAAAAAATTGCCATGATATTAAAAAAAATATTTAAAATTAATTGAATATTTTAAATAATGGTGTTATAATCAATTCGTATAAAGGAATTATAATTCCTAATATAGGAATGTAGATTAAAAGCTAACATTATTTAAGCTGTCAAAGTTTGCATTTACATTTGGAGGTGACTGTTTATTTAAATCTATTAAAGAGTTGCATAAAAACAAAGCTTAGAAATAACTGAGTACTTAGGCCAAGTTAGTCCAAAAAAATAATAACACTTTAGGGGGGAAAATATGACAATCCATCAATCAAACGGCAAACTTACACCTAGCCTTATTTTGCGTTTATTTATACCATTTGCTTCAGCTTATCTCTTATCAGTTCTTTTTCGTACGGTTAATGCGGTATTAGCCCCACATTTCATTGAAGAATTCGACTTGAAAGCATCTGACTTAGGGCTCATGACTAGTACTTATGCTCTTGCTTTTGCCATCACTCAAATCCCTCTAGGAATTGCGCTTGATCGTTTTGGATCTAGACGCACTTTATCAACTTTATTATTGTCAGCAGGTATTGGTGCATTTCTTTTCGCAAATGCTCAAAGCCTTGAGCACCTAATGATAGGGCGTTTTCTTATTGGTGTAGGCGTTTCTGGATGTTTAATGGCTGCATTTAAGGCGTATAATGATTGGATTCCAGCTGAAAGATTGCCCCTTATTAATAGCTTTCAAACTTTCGCTGGTGGACTTGGAGGGTTGATAGCAACACAACCAGTTCACTTTACACTCAATTTTATGGACTGGCGAGCGGTTTTTATGATTCTTTTAGGGTTGACTGTTGCTAACGCAATATTTATTTTTATGGCTGTTCCAAAAAGGCATAAAGAAGGTCACAATGATGAACCTGTCAAGAATCAATTAGTAGGAACCTTTCAAGTTGCTAAAAGTGTGAATTTTTGGCGCATTATCCCGATTGCTACATGTGTTCAAGCTTCTTATATTGGTTTGGATGGACTTTGGCTTGGCCCATGGCTAAAAGATGTAGCAGGGTATGAGGCGAGTGCTGTACCAACCCTTCTGTTGACATGTACTGCTTTCCTTTGTGTTGGATATTTAACCAACGGGGTCATTGCAGATTGGCTTCGCAAATTTGGAATTAAGCCGGCTTTGGTTAGCGTCATTGGAATGGTTGGCTTTACTTTATCAATAGGAGTCATAGCATTATTGGGAGGAAAAGTAGGTGTAACTGGTTGGATTATCTTAAATATTTTCGGTCCATTCTGTCTTCTTACTTATCCAATATTGTCTTCCATGTTTGATGGAAAATATGCAGGGCGAGTCATCACACTGTACAATCTAGCCGTATTCTTACTAACTTTCGTTATCCAATGGTTGATGGGTGTCATCATAGACTTCTGGCCTGCAACAAGTACAGGTGCATACAACCCTACAGGTTATTCAGTGGCACTTGGGATTATTTTTGCATTGCATGCAGTTTCACTTGTGTGGCTGTTCTTATTTAAAAAAGGTAAATTGGAATTCTTCGAATCTAAAACTTCGTCTAGAGAAATTAAGAGTAAACATGCCAACTAAGGTTGCTACTATGATTATTGGGAGGATTCAAAATGCTATATACTGATATAAGGAATAAGTTGATTGAACAAGTAGACCAAAAAGAAGATTTTCTTATCGATCTTTGCTCTAAGTTAGTAAAAATACCAAGTGAATCGCCAATCTCTGATACTCGTCAGATTGCACAAATGGCCGTTGAATTTTTGCAAAAAATTGACGGAGCAGAAGTTACTATTCATACATTAGAAGAACCAATTGTAAATGTAGTAGCGAAGATTGAAGGGAATGGACCTGGAAAACGGTTAGTATTTAATGGTCATTTGGATACATACCCAGTGGGGGATAAGTCTGCTTGGACTGTAGATCCTTTTGGTGCGGAAGTAAAAGATGGCCTTCTATATGGACGTGGATCCTCAGATATGAAAGGAGGGATCGCATCTTATATGCTTGCCTTCATGTTACTGGCAGAATGTAGAAATGATTGGTCCGGAGAAGTTGTGCTGACTCTTGCGGGAGACGAGGAGACAATGGGGGTTAAAGGAACAAAATACCTACTCGATACAGTACCAGAAGCTACAGGGGATGCGATGATATGTGGGGATGTAGGTTCGCCAACGGTGTTGCGTTTTGGAGAAAAAGGGTTGCTTTGGCTTGAACTTAATGCCGTAGGAAAACCGGGTCATGGAGCTCATGTGCACAAGGGTGTAAACGCTATTGATCTACTTGTTGAAGGAATGACCCAAATAAACGATACACTTAGAAAGCTGCCTGTTAATCATGTTGAGAAGGTAACCAGAGCTATACTAGAGGCGAGCGAAGTATCAGAAGGAATTTCCGGTAGTGGTGAAACCGAAGTTTTACAAACAGTAACCGTAAATTTTGGTGTGATTGAAGGAGGAATCTCCGCAAATCTGATTCCAGACAAAGCTTCTGCTAAAGGTGACATCCGATTACCAGTCGGAACAACCATTCCTCAAGTTGAGCAAAAAATCAAAGAAATTGTGGATTCTATTGAAGGACTCTCTTACAACATTGTTCGTAGATATGAACCTAATTGGTCAGATGTAGATCATGAGATCTTTTCATTAACTTCACAAAACGTTCATCAAATCACAGGAACATCTCCAGTTATAACGATGCGAGTAGGGGCATCCGATGCACGTCTTTACAGAATTCATAAACAAGTACCAACTGTAGTTTGTGGACTAACTCCGTATAACCTTGGTGGACCTGATGAATATATAGAACTCAGCGAGTTGGTTAATGTAGCTAAGATTCATACACTGACAGCTTATGATTACCTTTCGAAATAAGATTCTATTGAAGGTAGGAGCTAGAAATTACAATTAAGGTTTACTATTAAATGATACGGCTTGATCGTTAATACGACCAAGCCCTTATTTATGTATGTCTTAGGAGAAGATATACTTCGAAAGTAATATTTATTGTTGGTTTTCCGTGTAAATTTGGAACGTAACACCGAACTTATCAGTTACGACTCCGTAAGCTGGGCTGAAATCTGTTTTTTGTAGAGGCATGCCTACTTGTCCACCGTCTTGTAATGATTCAAAAACTTGGTGTGCTTGATCTGTATTGTTAAGAGTTATGCAAATGGTCACTTGAGATCCGATTTGATGTGGTTGGCCAGGGAAAATATCGGAAAACATAAGGTCTGAGTCTCCAACTCTTATCGTTGCATGTGAGACTAGATCTTTTGCTTCTTCTGGTAACGGGAACTCCGGGTTAGGAGGCATTTGACCAAACGTGAGAATCCCCATAACTTCAGCATTAAATACCTTCTCATAAAATCCGATTGCTTCTTTTGCGTTTCCATCCATCATTAAATAAGGTATGAATTTGAATGACATGTCTACTCAACTCCCTAGATTAAGATCATATTTTGTAGGCTCGTCCACCAATATAGTGAATTCACCCCAATAATCATTCTATCCTATAATTTCAAGAAAAAACATTAGTTTTTGTTTAATAGTTGCAAAATTCAAATAAATAATATAAATTCGTTCTTTCGCTCTACACAATAAGATGGATCAGAACAAAAGAAATTGTATTTTTGTGGTAATATGGCAAGAAAGAGGATTGCAAATTTCGGATCCTACCTTTGCAATAAAAATAAACTAGGAAGTTAGAGTATGTAGGAGAATTATAATGACCCAAAATGAAATTGTTTTAGTTGTAAGTGTCTCGATATTCAGAGATAACAAGGTTTTGGTAATTAAAGAAAATAAACCATTTGCCATAAACAAGTGGAATTTTCCATCTGGACGTATTGAAAATAGAGAAGATATTCTCAATGCTGCTTGTAGAGAGGTAAGAGAAGAAACAGGACTTGATGTGAAATTAACTGGCACAACGGGTATCTATAATTTTATAAGCAGCTCCAATCATCAAGTGATATTATTTCATTTTATTGGTGAGATTACTGGAGGAATATTGAAGCTTGAAGAGGAAGAGATTGTAGAAAGTAAATGGATGACACTTCCGGGAATTTTGAGTTTTAAGGATCAAGAGCTTCGGGATGCAAATGTGACAAAACAAATTGTTAATCGCCTTTTTAAAGAAAAAATTCATTCAATAACCATTTTTAATGAACAATTAAAGTGATAAGAGTAAATGAGAGTTAATCCAGTGGAATTTTAATTTTCGCTATATTGTAAGGCCTGCGATCGAAAAAGATACAAGAAACTTATTGGAAGTGAGAAAGGAGAGGAGTTTGAAATGCAGAAAAAGTCCTCTTTTATCGGGTTAATTGCAGGGATGGCTTCAATAATTCTTTGGCTTGTTTTTAACTTCTATAATCCTTATTCAAATCAGATTAGCTATGAAAGTATGTTTACCACTTTCCTGATGTTGGTTCTTCCTGCTTGCTTAGCGATATATTCCTTTTATAAGCCAAAAAAACTCTTCATGTTAATTGCTTTCATTTGGTCCTTGCCCCTAAGTTTATACATGCTATTGACACCTGGCGTATTTCTCTTGTTTGGAATCATAAGTGTTATGTATCTTTTAAGCTATGTATTAATGAGGAAATGATTCGTCTCAGCTTCTTTATTTGATGCTTTATAGTAACATTCCCATTAGGGAGTATTTTTTTGAGTTGTAATTTTGGCTTTTTTGTTAACAATGATTTAAATTTATTTATCTATGGAAATTCATTGTGAAATAACTAATTAGGGCACTTCTTAAATTAGAAGCTGCCCTGTTAAAATTCATTTGGATGAAATCGCTCGATATAATTGTTTGATCGTTTCGATATGTAAAGCTTCATGGTAAAAGCTAAACAAAAATGCCTCTCCCACTGTGTAAAATGTAATGCCGGCCCGATTTGTGAATGGAGTTGGCAGTGTTTCGTACAAACGATACTGAATAAAATCTTTAATTCTTGCTTTCTGTTCCTTCAAGACATCAGCAATCTCTATTAAAGATGGAGGTGTTCCTCTCCAATCTGCCGGTCTCGTTCCCGCATTAAAAAGCTGTTCATAATTGCTCGGAATGTTCATCTCTTCGCCTAAAAGTCCAAAGACGAGCTTTTCCTGTACAAATGCAATGTGTCCAAAGTTCCAACGAATATTGTTGTTAAACCCTTCTGGAATAATATTTGCCACTTCTTCCGGTATTCTCATAATCGCTTGCTCCGTTATCCTACGCACTGTTTCCATGTGCTGAATAATTATTTGGTCCAAGAAAAAACCTCCTTTTTAAAAGCACTATGTTAGATAATTCGCGGCTTTAAGTGCTTTTCCTACTAATATATAAATATTCTTCATAAGATAAAATGTCCGATTACAAGAATTAGTGCAAGGAATGTTAAGTACATATATAGAACCATTAACGATATAGAAGCTGAAAAGGAGATCGCATCAGAATGTTAAATATTGAGATAAGAAGACCAACGGCTGAGAATATTAGGGAGCTAAATCACTTTTTTAGAGTAGTCATTACAGACACTTTTTCTAAAGAAGGTATTGGAGAGATGTTAGAAGATATAGAAGATGAAATAGAAGCTAAGAAAAAATACTTAAATCTTGATTTTGAAAGTGATGGGGAGAAACGATATTTTCTGATTGCTTTAGATAGAGATCGGATTATTGGTTCAATCGAATTTGGACAAGCAAGCGAGCTTATTAATCATTGTACGAATCATGCATTAAAAGACCTAGTGGAGGTAGGGACAGTCTTCGTTCACCCTGACTTTCAAAGGAAAGGGATAGGCAATAGGCTGCTAGATGCGATGTTTTTTACTTTGCTCAATAAGGGCATAGAAGAATTTTGTTTAGATAGTGGATATACAACTGCACAAAAAATTTGGAAAAAGAAGTTCGGGGAGCCACAATATCTATTAAAGAATTATTGGGGAGAAGGGTATGATCATATGATTTGGAGGATCAATGTTAAGGAATTTGTAAAATAGATTTTATTTTAAACAATGATACTTCAACGAATGCAGTGTTGACATGGAAATTCTGCCGGAAAGATAAACAAAATAGTACAAAAGTTAATTTTTCCAATGGAGGTGATGCATAGGTGGAATTTAAAATTCAAGAAATAGAGGGATTAGAGACGTTAGAAATTTCCCATTTAGTTGAAGAAAGTAAAGCTGCCGGGTTTCGTTTTCTAGAAAAGCTGGTCAATGATTATCAAGATGGCACAAATCGTTTTAATAAGCACGGTGAATCATTATATGGTGTATATAATGAACAAGGCGTACTCATTGCCATCGGCGGGCTTAATATTGACCCGTATTCTAACAAACCGAAAATCGGTCGATTAAGAAGGTTTTATGTTGCAAGTGATTTTCGACGAAGTGGGGTAGGATCACTTCTATTAAGCAAGATAATCTTAGAGGCTAAGAATTATTATGAAGGTTTAGTCTTGCATACTGATACAGATCAAGCTGATTTGTTTTATACTGCATTTGGATTCTCTAAGACTTGTGACTACCCGAATTCAACTCATTATATAAACCTATACCAAAAAGGCATTATGTAATTGTACAATGCCTTTTTAATGATGATTAAGTACTTTGGCGATGACAATAGTATCTATGTTTTTTGGCAGTTAATTTAAAAGTTATATATAAACAAATTAAACAGAATTTCGACTCTTTTTTATAAGCTCTATATATTGAATATCACCTAGCCCATAATCGGGAAATTTCCTCATTAGATTATACATAAGCTCTTTTTCAGGAACATTTGAATGACTTTTAATATACAGCATAAGGTCACTATCTTCATGTTGATAATTCAAGTAAAGCTTAATCCCCTTCATTAATGGTTCAGGGAAAATAGCGGCAGGTATCGTTTTATCGATCAAAACCTGTTTGTAAAGAGCATAATATCCATTAACTTCAAGTGTGATTTTTCCCAAGTGCTCATAATTGTCATTCATTAGATGAAGGTCAATTGTTTGTATACATTGTGTTTCGTTGAGCCATGCGAGAATCGTAAGGACATTGATCTGACAGAACATATCAGGACCAAACCATAATGCTAGTTGTGTAAAGTCTTTACTCAAAAGAGGCTGCAAAGGGTTAAGGGTGATTTCATGATATTGGACGGAAGTAACGTGATGAGCCTTTGCACGAATGGCGGCAAATTCATCTGAAAAAAGATTAGCGGATGTGTTTCCATAACACATCGCTTCGTTAAACGGAACCATTATCTCTTGTTGAAGGCTTTGTGTTTTCTTAAAATATTTGTACATTTCTTGTCCGTTTAATACGTTTAATTTTTGTATTCGAGTCATGTTTAGACCTCCCCTTTAAAGGTTATCATGATTGAAAAGGTTAACAAATTCAAATAGAAATGGGTTGCTTGATCTATAGAGAGAAAATCTACGCATTAGGAAGCAGGGCATTTTCTTACATAAGAAGATGCCCTTTTATAGTGACCCATTATTTTCTAATTGGACGTTCTAGTGTTAATAATTCATCTTCCAGAGAAAACAATTGCTGGCTGACTAAGTGTTTAACATCTGAAACAGCAGCATTATAAAAATGTGGAGCAAGTGATTCCTTAACGAATTCTAATACACTTTCAGCAGCAAATTCTGATATTTCCTCATCCCTCTCTTGTGAAAAGAAATATTGAATGTCTGCAATCATTAATTGTTGTTGATCTTTTGTGAGCTTAAAAAACATAGAATAACACTCCTTCAAAAAATTATTATAGTTAATTGGATATAAACAAGGTGATTAGTTTATCTAGATTGAATAATAGGAGCTATTATCTCAATACTGTTAGTCCAAATCCCGCCGTCATAATTTTTGGGAAGGCGTTCTAAATCTTGTTCTTTATCAAAACCTTCCGACCATCCGCCATCACCTGCCACAACGATGACTCTAGAATCAACCTTTTCCATCCGATTTACAAACTTATTTGCCCATCCCCATATCCAAGGAGCGTATTTCTCTGGAAGATGTATTTGTGTATGATGACAGGATGAGGGGACATATCCTGTCCAGCCAACGGCGATATAAGGCAGCATGCAGCTTTTCAGAGTAGCTTTTGACATGACACGGAGATTTGGAAGACCTTCTTTTAATGTCTCAATTGGCAGATCACCCCCATAAACTGTTAGTTGACTTAAGCGTTCCTTTGGCAGTTCTGAAAGATATTTTGCAAGCTGCACTCCTTCTTCAGGGTCATTACTTTTTATATGTATGAGAAATGACTGATTCGGAAAAAAGCTTAGCACTTCATCAAGTGTTGGCATTAGCCCAACGCCTTTACCACGAAAGGGATACGTTTGCCCGTTATCAAATGTATACCCATAGCCTATATCTAATTGTTTTAATTCTTCCATTGTGTGCTCTCTCGTAACACCTTTTCCATTCGATCGGCATTCAAGAGTCCAATCATGGAAAACAGCAAATTTCCCATCCTTCGTTAATTGAACATCAAATTCAACGATGTCAGCACCTGCTTTAAAGGCAGCTTCCATTGATGGAATCGTATTCTCCAAAAATGGATGTTCAGGTTCATAAATCCTTTCGGCCGTACATGTTTCACCAGTGATTCCTTCCATTGGGAACGTTTGGGCCATTCCTCTATGTGCTAATAACAATGGGGCCTCCTCTCTGGCTTTCGAAAATAGAGAACTATTATTAAGAAACATGAAAGCTGATAAAATCAATACAAATATAGAAAACCTTTTGGCCACTCGTTTAAACTTCTTCATAATTCCTCCAATATTACAATGGACATACCTTCCAATAGTTTAGCATAGAAAAATAATCAGAAGCTCTGCTTATTTTGTGCAAAAAGAGTTTAGCGAGTAACAAAGTTCAACTATTTCCGTCCAATATTATGGGGGGATGGAAATGAATAGAAAACTACTGCTGTTATTCCTGCTAATGGGTATGAACCTGTTGGGCTGTTCTAAAGGGAATATGTTAGAAGAGAAGCCGCCAAATGCATTGATTAAAATTAATAATGATATGTATGAAACGACATTAGGCACTTATTGCTGGAATGGGAAAGGTGTAAGTACTTGTGTTGATACGGCTGGGCCAATTGAACTTTTAGAAGGCAAAAAGCCAATAAAAGTAAAGCCTGGTGAAAAAATTACATTTGTGATGGAGTATGATCCTAAACCAAACGAATACTATGTGGTCCAGATACATGGGAACGAGGAACATGCAATTGAGGTTATAGATTATAGTTTTTCGGCACCTGCCGAAAAAGGAGTTTATTATTATTCGTTTGGAGTATGGTGGATGGATGAAAAGGTTGAGCATTTATCACATGGAGACGCATTTTATGCTTTTGCTTTAGAGATAGATTAAAAATTAATACTCATTAAAAAAGGTTGCTCCAGTTAAAGTTGGCGGTAACCTTTTCGTTTTCTTCTTAGAAGAAATGCCTTCCAAATACATATCAATCTTTGGGACTAACAAACTATTAATTGACACTTCTTCGGTCAGATGTTACCATCTTAGTGGAAATAAACCAACTAATTCCATGGGGATTATATAAATAAAGCGACAGGAGGCAATTTTTCAATTGACTATTGACGAAATATTGTTTAATATTCGAATAAAATGAATAGTTATTTATCACTATATGATAATCGATTGTCACGATGTAAGAAAGGGTGGGTGTTATGGAGAGAATTACGGCATTTCGGGGCACAGAACTTCGTTGTAAAGGTTGGCGTCAAGAGGCTTTGCTTCGCATGTTAGAGAATGTGCTAGAAAATGGGGAAAACCAGAAAGAGTTGGTTGTATATGCAGCGCTCGGTAAAGCTGCCCGTAATTGGGATGCTTACCACGGAATTGTGAAAGCACTTAAAAATATTGAAGAAGATGAGACATTAGTCATTCAGTCCGGTAAGCCGATCGGAATTTTGAAAACACATGCTTTCGCACCACTTGTCATTATGGCCAACTGTAATATCGTAGGAAAATGGGCAACGAGTGAGAATTTTTATGATTTACAAGAAAAAGATCTGATTATGTGGGGCGGGCTGACAGCGGCTGCATGGCAATATATAGGTTCTCAAGGTGTGATTCAAGGCACATATGAAATTTTTGCCGCAATTGCGGAAAAGCATTTCAATGGAAGTCTAGCAGGGAAATTTATTTTAACGGCAGGACTTGGAGGAATGGGGGGAGCACAGCCACTCGCGGGCGTCATGGTCGGTGCGGCCATTCTTGTTGTAGAATTCGATGAAGCACGCGTCGATAAGAGAATTGAAGACGGTTATTTACAAAAGAAAACACATGATTTGGATGAAGCATTAGGCTGGATTGAAGAAGCTGTTTCTAAAAATGAAAGTGTGAGTGTGGGTCTAGTTGGAAATGCAGCGGATATTTATCAAGAGCTTGTGAGACGCAACATCACTCCGGATATTGTAACAGACCAAACATCAGCACATGATTTATTGTATGGCTATATTCCATCAGGCTATAACAAGGAAGATGTGAAGCGTATACGTGATTCAAATCCGGCTAAGCTCGAGCAAGATGCGCGTGCATCCATTGCCAGAGAAGTTGAGTCGATGCTTGCGCTTAAAAGCCGTGGTTCAATTGTGTTTGATAACGGCAATAACATTCGTACTCAAGCGTATCAGTATGGCGTTAGTGATGCCTTTGATATCGATATTTTTACTGAAGCCTATTTACGCCCCTTGTTCAGCCGGGCGATTGGGCCGTTTCGTTGGATCGCTTTGACGGGTAATGAGGATGATATTCACACGATCGATAACTACATATTAGAACATTTTAAAGAAAATAAAATTGTTACGAATTGGATTTCACTCGCTAATCAATACGTTCCCTTCCAAGGATTGCCCGCACGAATCGGCTGGTTCGGCCATGGTGAAAGAACAGAGTTAGCACTCGCAGTTAACAAGATGGTTCGGGATGGGGTATTAAGTGGCCCGATAGCATTCTCCCGAGATCACCTTGATGCAGGAGCGATGACACATCCAAATATTATGACAGAAAGAATGAAAGACGGAAGTGACGCTATTTCTGATTGGCCACTTTTGAATGGGATGTTAAGCTGCTCATCGATGGCCGATTTAACAGCAATTCACTCAGGTGGAGGCGGGTATTCCGGATATATGACGAGTGCCGGAATTACACTTGTTGCTGACGGGACTGTTGAAGCGGATATCCGGTTGAAGCATGCGTTAGATAATGATACGAGCTTAGGGGTACTAAGATATGCAGATGCCGGCTATGAAGAGGCGCTCGATGAAATTGATAAAAAAGGAATTCAACGGATTGTATTATAAGCTAAGAATCAATTGATAAAAGAGGAGGAGAAACAGATGCGTGTTTTAACGATGGATGATGTGAAAGCGGCGGTTGCAGGTGGGTCTGTGTATGCTTCAGGTGGTGGTGGATGGGTCGATCATGGTCTAGAAATTGGTGGTGCGGCGGTTACGATGGGACAACCGAAATTGGTGTCTGTCGATGAACTTCCGGATGACGCGCTCATTATTACTTGTACGGCGATTGGTGCACCAGCTGGAAAAACAGATTGGCAAATGTTGGGTATCGATTATATTAAAGCAGTCAAGTTACTGATAGAGAACTATGAAGGAAAAATTGTTGGTGTAATGACACCGCAAAATGGAATGTCAAGCTCAATCAACGGCTGGCTACCAGCAGCAATGCTTGATTTGGTAGTAGTTGATGCAACAGGAGATATTCGCGCTCATCCAACAGGTAAGATGGGACAGATGGGTGTAGCAGCCGACCCTCATTTTGAAACAATTCAAGTTGTTGTTGGCGGGAAGAAGGAAACTGGATCTTATATCGAGCTTGTCGTAAAAGGAGCACCGGCCAAAACTTCAAATATATTACGCACTGCTTCTGATATGTCAGGCGGATTTATCGCTTCTGCGAGACTTCCACTCCCTGCAAGCTTTATAAAAGAGAATGCTGCGGTCGGCGGAATTTCAATGGCGATCGATCTTGGCAAGGCGATCATTGAGGCTGAACCAAATGGTGCGGAAGCGGTCATCCAAACGATTTGTGATAAGACGAACGGAGAGATTTTAGGGCGGGGAAAGGTTATTTCCACATCCGTTGAATATTCAGGTGCTTTTGATATCGGTCAAATAGTCGTTGATGTGCCAAACAATCCACTAACATTGCATGTAATGAACGAATTTATGGCAGTAGATGATTCACAAGGTAATCGTTTGACGACTTATCCTGATGTGATTACGGCCATTTCAACTGAAACAGGTAAACCGCTTAGTGCTGGTGCATTAGATCCAGGTGTAGAGATTGCAGTATTTCGAATTCATAAGAGCCATATTCCACTTAGTTCAAGTGTACGCGATGCATCCGTTTATCCTGATGTCGAGGCTGCTCTAGGTATTCAGATTGCTGATTATGCATTAGAGGAATAAAAGCATTAGTACAAAGTGGAAAGGAGGATACTGGTGGAACTGATTTTGAAAGCATACGAATATTTAATAAAAAACCATAATCGATTTTTAGAGGAGCTGCAAGTTCATTTAACCTTAAGTTTTTCGGCGCTCATTCTTGGTTTACTTCTCTGTGTTCCACTTGGGATATGGTGCGCAAAAAATCCAAAAGTTGCAGCAACGATTATGAATACGGTCAATTCCATTCGGGTTATTCCGAGTCTGGCTATCCTTGTTATTATGCTGCCACTGATTGGAACTGGATTTTTACCGGCTCTTATCGCATTGACAGTGTTAGCCTGTCCTCCGATCCTTATTAATACATTTATGGGGTTTCGCGGAATTGATCCTGCGATTCTCGAATCTGCTACTGGGATGGGAATGAGCGAAAAGGCGGTGTTAAGGAAAATTGAGTTCCCGCTAGCGATGCCCCTCGTGATTGCTGGTGCGAAAACATCGAGCGTGGAGGTTCTTGCTAGTGCATCGCTTGCGGCGTTTATTGGAGGCGGTGGGTTAGGAACATTTATTATTAATGGATTAAGCATGTATAAATTTGAAGTGTTGCTCGTCGGTGCCATCCCGATTGCGTTATTAACGATATTTTCAGAGGTTATTTTTTCAGTGATTGAGCGTATGACAACGAGGTATCAAAGAGATTCATAGGGAAGAAAACTATTTTAGAGGAGGTTTATCATGAAAAAAAAATCATGGATTGTTCTAGCAATTGTACTTGTATTTTCTTTGGCACTTAGTGCTTGCAGTGGTTCTTCGAAAATAAAGGTAGGTTCGAAAAACTTTACGGAATCGCTCATTTTAGGTGAAATGTACGCATTAGCATTGGAAGATGCAGGATTTAAAGTAGACCGAAAATTGAATCTTGGTGGAACACTTGTTGCTCATGAGGCACTAAAGAAGGGTGATATTGACGTGTATCCTGAATATACAGGTACTGGGCTCCTTAATATTATGGAGGAAGAGCCACTCTCTGATCCACAACAAGTGTATGATATGGTTGCTGATTTTTATAAGAAGGAATTTGATCTTGTTTGGTTAACTCCTTCAAATGCGAATAACACACAAGCAATCGCTGTATCGAAAAAAGCATCGGATGAATATGGAATTAAGACTCTATCAGACCTTCAAGCAAATGCAGAACACATCGATTTTGCGGCAGTTCCTGAGTTTGAAGAACGCGAAGACGGACTGCTTGGAATGAATCGGGTATACGGGGATTTTAATTTTAAAAGTCTAAAGCTTTATGACTATGGAGTCAAATATCGTGCTGTATTAGAAGATGAAGTACAAGGGACAGTTGCGTTTGGAACAGATGGTGATTTAACGAATCCAGATCTAGTTTTGTTGGAAGATGATAAACATTTATGGCCACCATATTTTGTTGCTCCAGTCATTCGCCAGGATACATTAGATAAGGATGATAAAATCAGGAAAATCTTAGATGATATCTCAGCGAAACTAGATGATAGCACGATGCAGAAATTGAATGCGGAAGTGGACATTAATCAGCGTGAATATGCGGATGTAGCAAAAGAATTTTTACAAAATGAAGGTTTGATTAAATAATCTTATATTCAGCGGGAATGCGGAAGTTCTCGCTGAATGAATCTTTACTTTATAGATGTAGAATTGAGGGTGAGAGGTTTGACGAAGAATGCCATTGTTTTTGAACAAGTGATCAAACAGTTTCCTAATGCGGCAAAACCGTCCGTGTATGAAACAAACCTCACGATTGAAGAAGGTAGCTTTGTCACGATCCTGGGTGCATCTGGCTGTGGAAAGACAACATTGTTGAAAATGGTAAATCGGATTCATGATATGACATCTGGGAAGATTTTTGTGCATGGTAAGGACATTATGGACATACCTGTCACTGAACTGCGGCGCAATATTGGCTATGTCATCCAACAAATTGGCTTATTTCCGCATATGACAATCGCTGAAAATATTGCGACTGTTCCAAAGGAATTAGGCTGGGATGCGAAAAAAATCAATGAACGAATTGATTTTTTACTAGAGTTGATTGAGTTGCCACCTGAGGATTATCGTAACAGATATCCGCGGCAATTATCTGGTGGACAGCAGCAGCGTGTTGGACTGGCTAGGGCTTTGGCTGGCAATCCGTCGATTATGTTAATGGACGAACCATTTGGGGCGATCGATGCGATTACTCGAAGCACATTGCAAGATGAAATGATTCACATTCAACGCAAACTAAATAAGACCATATTGTTTGTTACACATGATATTGATGAGGCGCTGAAATTAGGGGATAAAATTGTGATTATGAACGAAGGAGTCATTCAACAATATGACACACCCTTAAACATCATTACGAATCCAGCAAATTCTTTTGTTAGTGAGCTTGTTCATTCAGAGGATGTCGTGCAACATCTCAGTCTAATGAGAGCTGATCATGTGATGGTGCCACTTACTGATACGATCGACCCTCAAGAAGTAAAGGTGGATCAGGCTGAGAATTTGAAAAAGGTTCTCTCACATATTTTACAGGCACAAAGCGATTCAGTCATTGTGACAGCGGAGGATCAGACACCGATTGGACGAATCACATTGGCTGAGCTTAAAGGTTATATTGCGGGAAGTAATCGCTCAAAAGCCGCTCTATAACGCAAAGGTGGGAAAAAACTATGTTTGACTATTTAATCAATCAATATGATCGTATATTGATGTTATTTTTTCAACATCTTATGCTTACTGTTATTTCACTAAGCATCGCCTTGCTGATTGCTCTACCAGTAGGAATATTATTATCCCGAAAAAAGTGGCTTTCAGTGCCGGTTTTGTCGATTCTCGGCATCTTATATTCGATTCCTAGTTTAGCAATGTTCGCCTTCTTAATTCCAATTGTTGGATTGGGCTTAAAACCGGCAATTATTGCCCTCATTGCCTACTGTCAACTCATACTCGTCCGCAATGTCATGGTTGGATTTCAATCCATCGATCCAGCGATTATTGAAGCGGGCAAAGGAATGGGACTTGCCTCACTTCGATTGTTTTGGAAAATTGAATTTCCACTCGCTTTACCGGTGATTTTAGGCGGCATCCGAATCGCCACCATTTCGACCATTGGGATCGCCACGATTGCCGCATGGATCAACGCTGGTGGACTCGGAGTTATTTTATTTGAAGGACTTTATCAAAATCATACTCCTAAAATGATCTGGGGTACCATTTTTGTATCCCTGCTTGCGATCGCAGCTAACCAGTTATTATTAAGTTTAGAGAAACGCTCTGCCTTAAAAGTAAGAGGTGAACTCGTATCGAAGTAGTAGAACATATTGATTATCAGCAAGCGAGGGATAAAGCGGTGAATATAAACAAAAATCAAACGATCGAAAGAGCATTAGATATTATTTTTTCTTTAGCCGAAGTGGAGACGAACTTGACTGTGAGTGAAATCGCGGAGAAAGTCGCCATTCCAGAGAGCACCGCTTATCGACTAATCAAAACATTAGAGAATTATGGAATGGTCGAAAGGAAATCAGTCGGACAAATCAGGTTAGGTGTGCGCATACTTGATTTGGCAAGAAGTTTACAGCAACAAATGGATCGGGAATTAATTACGATTGCTCGACCGATCATGGAAATGTTAACGGATAAAGTAAATGAGACGTCCTTGCTTTGTGTGAGGTCAGCAACAGAGGTGATCTGTGTGCAAAGTATAGAAACACGTCAAATCCTTAGGTTGTCTGTTGAAATAGGAAAAATTTTACCGCTCTACCGTGGGGCTTCAGGCAAAGCGATTTTAGCATTTGAAAAAAAACAAACAATCTCGCAATTAGTCCAAACAATCTCAGACGAAAATCTACGACAAAACATTCAGTCAGAAATAGAGGAAATTAGATCGCAAGGCTATTGCCTGACGTTCGCGGAAGTGGATACAAATATATTTGGTTTAGCAGTTCCTATATATGATAAAGACAAACGTGTCATTGCTTCACTGACAGTCGCTGGACCAACAGATCGATGGACGAAAGAAAACAGTGAATTATTTGTGAATACTGTCGTGTCCTCAGCAGAAGAAATCTCGAGGCAGCTAGCTTGCGTTTCTACTGCATCTTTATATAAGGGGGAGGAAGGTAATTGACCATGTTACATACGGAATTCGATCTGTTGATTAAGGGTAACGTTGTTTTACCAGACCGTATCGATTATGAGTCGACTATAGCAATTAAAGATGGGAAAATAAGCCACGTTTCTAAAGATAATACAAAACTGTTTGGCAAAGAAACGATTGATGCATCGGGAAGTTATATTCTCCCGGGTGCGATTGATGCGCATGTTCATTGCTTTAGCTCGCTTGCGGAAGGTTTTACGAATGCAGGCAAATCGGCTGCTGCCGGTGGCGTAACAACGATGATTGAAATGCCATATGATGCAACAGGAATTGTTTGCACTGAACAGCTTTTTTTGGAAAAAGCGGCTAGGTTAGAAGAAGAGGCAGTTGTTGATACGGCCTTATTGGCAACGATTCCTAAAGAAGATGGTTTGGATGAAATTACAAAACTGGCTCAAGCAGGTGCCTGTGGCTTTAAAGTATCAATGTTTAATACAGATTCTTTCCGGTTTCCCCGTATTGATGAAGGACAATTATTGGATGCTTTTGATGTCATAGCGAAAACTGGACTTCCCGTCGGGGTTCATGCGGAAAATGATGATATTGTCAGGAGATATTTACGTAAATTTGCAGATCAAGGTATGGCGGATCCTCGTGCGCATGGTTATAGCCGACCGAAAGTGGCGGAATCCGTTGCAGGTTTAACAGCGATGGAGTTGGCGTATTATACAGGAGTAAAGCTGCACTTATATCATAGCACTTTTAAACGGGTCTTTGATTTCGTTGACTTTTATCGCTCACAAGGTGCAAAAATCACAGCAGAAACATGCTCACATTACTTAACTTTTAACGAAGAAGATCTGTTGGAGCTTGGTGCTAGAGGGAAAATCAACCCACCGCTGCGCACGAAACAAGATGTAAGCGATCTATGGGATCTCATTGCATCTGGCAGAATCGATATGGTTACATCAGACCATGCTCCTTGGACGTTAGACCGAAAAGCAAGCAGTGATATTTTTCAAAACGCATCAGGTGCGCCAGGTGTTGAAACATTATTGCCGATCATGTACAGCGAAGGAGTTGCATCGGGGAAAATAACGATATTAGATCTCGTACGTGTACTTTCAGAAAATCCAGCAGCAACTTTCGGATTAGACCATTGCAAAGGTCGCATCGAAGTTGGAATGGACGCTGATATCGTCATTTTGGATCCACAGCAGTCGTATACCTTGGATGAAAAAACTTTACATTCCAGCGCAAACTGGAGTCCGTATCACAACCGTAAAGTATACGGAAAAATAGTGAACACATTTGTTCGCGGACAGAAGGTATATAACGAGCACGGAGAAGTAGTAGGAAAAGCAGGCGATGGTCAGTTTGTCAAAGCAGTGCATAAGGGGTTGTGAAGCATGAGCAATTCATTTCACCTGCATCCTAATCGAGATCGTATTCAACGGGACATATTAACGTTGGCAGAAATGGTTGATAAAACGAAACCTGGCTGGACACGAAGGCCGTTTACACCATGGTATAAGCAAAGCCGTGCATGGTTAAAAGAGCAAATGGAAGCATGTGGGCTGGATGTCAAAACAGATGCTGGTGCTAATCTGATTGGAACAATGGCTGGTACGGATGACCATTGTAAGCCAATCATGATCGGATCTCATACGGATACCGTCACTGGCGGAGGCCGGTTTGATGGGATCATTGGTGTTGTTGCTGGACTGGAAATTGCTCGCCGCTTGCAGGAAACGGGAACTAGACTGCGCCATCCACTTGAAATTGTTGATTTCACAGCGGAAGAACCAAGTGAGTTCGGAATATCGACTATTGGAAGCCGAGCAATGGTTGGTCATTTATCACCCGAGATGATGGAACGGACGGATCAATCAGGGCTAAAGTTGAAAGATGGGATTCAAATGATGGGGGGAGCGCCCAATCGAATCGCTGAGTTCACTCGAAAACAAGGGGATGTCAGCTTGTATTTGGAGCTCCACATCGAACAAGGCCCCGTTTTAGAACAATCGAATAAGCAGCTTGGAGTTGTGACCGGGATTGTTGGCATCCATCGTTATCGAGTTATCGTTGAAGGAAAACCTAACCATGCGGGCACAACCCCGATGAATATGCGATTCGATGCATTAACAGGCGCATCACAACTCGTGTTAGAACTGGAGAATTTATGCAAAGCGACATATGCGGACCCGGTGGTTGGCACAGTGGGAAAATTAATGAATGAACCGAATGGAGCGAATGTTGTTCCTGGACGCGTCACATTTGAATTGGAAGTTCGCTCGCTTGACGCGGGAATTATCGAGACAATCATCGATAAATTCTCTCGTTTTTCTAATCATATCGCCGCATATCGGTCTCTAGAAATTAGTTTAGATAATTTATCAAAGTCTGAAGCGATTCGTGTTCTTCCTGAAATTCAGGACAAGATTAGTAAAGCATGTGCCGCTGCTGGAAGTACAATGTATTTACCAAGCGGTGCGGGCCATGATGCGAATCAACTGGCAAACATTGCTCAAGTGGGCATGATTTTTGTTCCTAGCCGTGATGGCAGAAGTCACTGCCCGGAGGAATGGACAGATTATGTTGATGTTGCACGTTGAATCGAGGCAATGGCAAGAGCGCTACTTGAATTTGATCGTAGTATATAGTCCATTTCTAATTTTCTACTACTCTAGCTAGAGCGCTTATTATAACTATTTCACAAGTGGGGGTGAAACATGTGTCTAGTCAAACTGGGGAGCTTATAATAGACGGGCAATCATTATCATATAATAAGATTGTTGAATATATTGAAAATCCGAAACTGCAAGTTTCCTTGTCAGCTCAAGCAAAAGATCGAGTAAAACTGTTCCGTTCTGCCGTAGATCAATGGTTGGTTGATGAGAAAAAAGTGATTTATGGTGTGACAACTGGTTTAGGTAAATTAAAGAATTTTGTCGTTGATGAATGTAATCAAAATGAATTTCAGCGAAAGATCTTACTTTCACATGCTGTGGGGCTTGGTCCAAATTTTCCAGATCCAGTCGTTCGCCTTGCTATGTTATTGCGAGTAAATGTACTTGCCCGTGGTAATTCCGGGGTAAGAGTTGAATTTATTGAGCGAATTCTGCAGTTGTTAAATAAAGGTATCTATCCGTGTGTACCTCAAATCGGCTCATTAGGGGTCGGCGATTTACAGGCAATGGCGCATATCGGTTTATGTATCATTGGGGCCCCGGAAGGAAGGGCTCGTATCCAGGGGGAAGAGGGGAAAATCGCTGATATTTTGGCTAAGGCACAAATATCTCCCGTCCGCTTTGAAATGGCATCAAAAGAAGCATTGGCTTTAATTGACGGCAGTACGATGGTGCTTGCTGCAGCAATCTATACTTATTATCAAGTTCAGCAGCTTTGTAAAGTTGCTGATATGGCTGCGGCCTTAAATATCGAGGCAAGTAGAGGGGAATTGAATGCACTTGATCCCCGGATCCACGAAGCGAACAATCTTCAAGCAGAGCAGGAAACAGCACGAGTGTTGAGGGAATTATTAGAAGGGAGCCATTGGACAACGGATGAGGGAAGAAAACGATTAGGTGAATTCTCGCCTCGTGTCCAGGATGCAGTGAGCATACGATCTACGGCCCAAGTCCATGGAGCAATTAAAGATGTGTTGCAATATATCCAATCTATTTTAGATAAAGAAATGAATGCCGCGAAGGATAATCCGTTAATTTTCCATAATGGCGTGAATTTTGAAAGTATAAGCGGTGGAAATTATCATGGGGCACATCTTTCATATGCGCTGGACTTTATGGGGATTATCATTACAGATTTAGCTGTTATATCTGAGCGAAGATCCGCTCGTCTGCTCGATCCAGCTATGAGCTATGGTTTACCGGCAAATTTAGTTGCAAATGCCGGGTTAAATACTGGGTTTGCACTTGTTCATGCGAACGCTACGGCAATCATCGGCGAGATGAGGCTATTAGCAACGCCAGCAAGTGTAAATTCAATCCCTGCAAAAGGCAATCAAGAAGATCATAATAGTATGGCGATGGGAGCCGTTCGTAAGCTGACCCAAATCATCGAACATGCCCAACAAGTACTGGCGATTGAACTGCTCCTTGCAGCGCAAGCCATCGATCTTATTGCGGACGAAATGCATGATTTGCCGATGGGAATAGGCACATCAACTCTCCATCGTTGGATTCGTCAATCAATTGAACCAATGTGGGAAGATCGGTTTATCCTATCAGATCTGGAGAAAATGATAGAATTTGTAAAAAACGGCCAGATTGTGGCGCAATTTCCGCAGCGGAAAATTTCTGCGTAGAATGAAAGTGGTCGGTAACTTCGGATTTGTAAGCCAGCATTAGGAAGAGCTTGCCCCCTAAGCCGAATGGGGCAAGCTCTATTCATAATTAAACCATCACTTTATACATCTTTTTCGTCTTCGCTATCCTTCTTAACAATCCCTAAATCGCCACTGGAAACGGATCTAAATTCCTTCACTTTGTATAACTTGAGCATTTATATCGCGGTGTTTGATGAAACAGCAGGTCCTATTTCCTTAATCACTGAAGTGGTTAAAACACCTTATATAGATAGTAAGAATGATTAAAGTCAATTTGGAAGATTAATAATTGGAAAGTGAAGCCTCAATTAGTAATATATTGGGGCTTTTTTTATAGAATTAGGTTTAAGTAGACTATGAAGTATTCATGACGCTAGTTTTGTATGATACAAGAAGAAAACACTAGCTATAAAGCGTTCATGGGACTCGCTTTGTATGAGACCAGAAGAAAACCCTCACCATAAGTGTTCATGACGCGTGT